>DASUMM010000190.1:0-5901 GCA_036277655.1 Burkholderiales bacterium
GCCGAATCATGCGGCGACCGACCGCTCGGCGAGAAAGGCCGACAGCGCCCGCGCCGTATGCGTGTCGCGCTGGCCCGCGTCCTCCGGCGGTGCCTGCATCACGATCTCGCCGCCGGCATTCCCGCCTTCCGGCCCGAGATCGATCACCCAGTCGGCCTCGGCGATAACATCCAGGTTGTGCTCGATGACGACCGCGGTGTTGCCCGCATCGACCAGCCGGTGCAACACGCGCAGCAGCTTCTCGACATCCGCCATATGCAGACCGACGGTCGGCTCGTCGAGCACGTACAGCGTGTGGTTTGGGATGCTCTTGCGTCCGCGCGGAAGGTTCGGGAGCGGCAAGGTATCGGTGCGCACTTTCGCCAGCTCGGTGACGAGCTTGATGCGTTGCGACTCGCCGCCGGAAAGTGTGGGGCTCTGTTGACCGAGCGTCAGGTACCCGAGCCCGACGTCCTGCAACAGCCGCAGGCAGTGATGGATCTTCGGGTGGGCGGCGAAGAACTCCACCGCTTCGTCGACGCTCATCGAAAGCACGTCGCCGATCGATTTGCCGCGCCAGCGCACGCTGAGCGTCTCGGGGTTGAAGCGCTGCCCGCCGCATCCCTCGCAACCGACTCGGACGTCTGGCAGGAAGCTCATCTCGATCTTCTTCAGTCCCTGGCCCTCGCACGATTCGCAGCGGCCGCCGGAAGTGTTGAACGAGAAGCGGCTCGCGCTCCAGCCGCGCATGCGCGCTTCGCTCGTATCGGCGAAGAGCTTGCGGATCTGGTCCCAGAAGCCGACGTAGGTGGCGGGGCAGGAGCGCGGCGTCTTGCCGATCGGCGTCTGGTCGACTTCCAGCACGCGCTCCACCGCATCACGACCCTTGAGCGCTTTGCATCCGATGGCCTCGCCGGATTGCAGGCTCGTGTAGAGGACATCTCGAGCGAGCGTCGATTTTCCGGATCCGGAGACGCCGGTGACGACCACGAGGCGCCCGAGCGGAATACGCGCGTTCACCTGCTTCAGGTTGTGCAGCGATGCACCCTCGATGGTCAGGGATTCGGTCTTGCGATCGATCTTGCGTCGCGGCTGCAGCGGATGAAGCAGCGGATTGGCGAGGAAGCGGCCGGTGAGCGAGTTTTCGGCCAGCATCAGCTCTTCCGCCGAGCCCTGCGCGATTACCTCGCCGCCCAGGCGCCCGGCGCCGGGGCCGAGGTCGATCACGTGATGCGCGCGGCGGATCGTGTCTTCGTCATGCTCGACGACGACGAGCGTGTTGCCCTTGGCTTCCAGCCGCTCGAGCACGCCGAGCAGCGCCTGGTTGTCGCGGTGATGCAGGCCGATCGTCGGCTCATCGAGGATGTAGCAGACGCCGCGCAGGTTGGAGCCGAGCTGCGCCGCGAGCCGAATGCGCTGCGCTTCGCCGCCGGAGAGCGTAGGCGCAGAGCGATCGAGCGAAAGGTAGGAAAGGCCCACCTCGCGCAGGAAGCCGAGCCGGCTGCGCAGCTCGGCGACCAGGTCGCGTGCGATGTCTCGCTCACGGCCCTGCAGCTCGAGCGATTCGAACAGCTGCGCGAGCGCTTCGACCGGTAAGGCGCCATACTGCGCGATCGATTGATCGCGCCAGCGCACCGCGAGCGCTTCCGGATTCAGTCGCTGCCCATGGCATTGCGGGCAGGGCTCGTCGACCTCGAGCCATTCGATCCACGAATCGAGCACATTGTCTTCCGTTCCGGTGCGCTCGCGCTCCTCGTCCCATTCGACGTCCTTCAACTGCAGGCCGGTGCCGAAGCACGACGGGCACCAGCCGTGGCGCGAGTTGTACGAAAAGAGGCGCGGATCCGGCTCGGCGAAGCTGCGGCCGCAGGACGGGCAGGCGCGCTTCGTCGAGAACGTCTGCGTGCGCATGGCGAGCGGCTTTCCCTTGGTGGCCGAGCGCACGAGGTCGTCGAGGTCGGAAAGCACCATCACGATTCCCTTGCCGAACTCGAGCGCTTTCGCGAGCCCGGCGCGCAGCTCGCTTTCGGCGTCCGCCCTGACCCGAAGATCGGCGACCGGCAGTTCGATCGTGTGCTCCTTGAACCGGTCGATGCGCGGGAACGGCTCGACAGGGAGGAACGCGCCGTCGATGCGCAAATGGGTATATCCCTTGCCCTTGGCCCACTTCGCCAGATCGGTGTAGACCCCCTTGCGGTTCACGACCAGCGGAGCTAGCAAGCCGATGCGCTGCCCCTTGTACTCGCGCATCAGGCGTGCGGCGATCGCATCCTCGCTTTGCGGCTCGATCGGCACGTTGCAGTCGGGGCAATGCTGTGTGCCGAGCTTGACGAACAGCAGCCGCAGGAAGTGGTGCACTTCGGTCAGCGTGCCGACGGTCGACTTGCTGCCGCCGCGGCTGGTGCGCTGCTCGATCGCGACCGTCGGCGGGATGCCGTAGATCGCATCGACGTCCGGGCGCGAGGCCGCCTGCACGAACTGGCGCGCGTAGGCATTCAGCGACTCCAGGTAGCGGCGCTGCCCTTCGGCGAACAGGATGTCGAACGCGAGCGTCGATTTGCCGGAGCCGGAGACGCCGGTGATCACGTTGAAGCGGTTGCGCGGGATGCTGACGTCGATGTTGCGCAGGTTGTGCTCGCGCGCGTTGTGGATGCGGATGGCTTCGGCGAGGTAGAGGGCGTTGGGCTCCGAGACTCTTGCGCTCGCCTGTGGCGAGCGCGGATCGGCTGCCGGCATTGCGGCAGCCGATCTCGGAGGAAGAGCGAAAGATGCTTCGTATTCCCGTAACGCTCGTCCCGTATGCGAGGCATCTTTTTTCGTCACATCGGCAGGCGTCCCGACGCAAACGATCTCGCCCCCGGCTTCGCCACCTTCCGGTCCCAGATCGATGATCCAGTCGGAGGCGCGGATCACGTCGAGGTTGTGCTCGATCACGACCAGCGAATGCCCCGCCTGCAGCAGTTGCCAGAACGCGCGCAGCAGTTTCGCGATGTCGTCGAAGTGCAATCCCGTGGTTGGCTCGTCGAACAGGAACAGGATCGGCACGAAGCCCTGCTTCGCGTTCTTTTTCCTCTCGCACAAATGTCCGGCGAGCTTCAGCCGCTGTGCTTCGCCTCCCGAGAGCGTCGGCACCGGCTGGCCGAGACGCAGGTATTCGAGCCCGACGTCGGCGAGCGGCTGCAGTTTCGCGAGAACGTCCTTTTCGTCCGCGAAGAAAACCGTCGCCTCCGAGACCGTCATCTCCAGTACGTCCGCAATGCTCTTGCCGCGGATCTGCACTTCGAGCGCCTCGGCGCGGTAGCGCTTGCCGTCGCATTCCGGGCAGCGCAGGTACACGTCGGACAGAAACTGCATCTCGACGTGCTCGAACCCGTTGCCGCCGCAAACCGGGCAGCGCCCGTTGCCGGAGTTGAAGCTGAACGTGCCCGCGGTGTATTTCCGCTCGCGAGCAAGCGGTGCGCGCGCGAAGAGATCCCGAATGCAGTCGAACGCGCCGACGTAACTCGCCGGATTGGAGCGCGTGGTCTTGCCGATTGGCGACTGATCGACGAGGACCGCATCGCCGACATGATCGGCGCCGATCAGTCGGCGGTGCGGACCCGGCTGCTCGGTCGGCTTGCCTTTCGCCTTTCGCAACGCGGCATAAAGCACGTCCTGCACCAGCGTCGATTTGCCGGAGCCGGATACGCCGGTCACGCACACGAGGCGCTCGAGCGGGATGGAAACGTCCACGTCCTTCAGGTTGTTCGCCGATGCCCCGAGCACGCTCAGATGGCTGCGCGCGGGGGGGGCGTTGCGCGGCTCGTCGACGCGCTTGCGTCCGCAGAGGTAATCGGCGGTCAGCGTGTGCGCCCCGCGCATGTCCGCCGGCGTGCCGGAGAACACGATCGTGCCGCCGCGCTCGCCCGGGCCCGGCCCCATGTCGAGGATGCGATCGGCCGCATGCATGATCTGCGGATCGTGCTCGACGACGACGAGCGAGTTGCCGGCGTTGCGCAAACGTTGCATCACCTCGATCACGCGGCCCATGTCGCGGGGATGCAGGCCGATCGACGGCTCATCGAGCACGAAGAGCGTATTGACGAGCGACGTGCCGAGCGCAGTCGTCAGGTTGATGCGCTGCACTTCGCCGCCGGACAGCGTACGGGATTGGCGGTCGAGGGTCAGGTAGCCGAGCCCGACCTCGCACAGATAACGAAGGCGCGCCCGGATCTCGCCGAGCAGCAATTCGGTGGCCTGGTCGAGTGGCGCCGGCAGTTCGAGTCGATCGATATGCTCGCGCGCCCGTTCGATCGGCAGCAGCGTGAAGTCGTGGATCGACAGGCGCTGCGGCCCGAGCTTCCACAGCGTCGAGTCGGGCTTCAGCCGGGTGCCGCCGCACGCCGAGCACTCGGTATAGGCGCGGTACTTCGAGAGCAGCACGCGGATGTGCATCTTGTACGCCTTGCTCTCGAGCCATTTGAAGAAGCGGCGCACGCCGTACCAGATGCCGGGCCAGGACTTCGACCAGCTCACCCACTCGCGCTCGCCCTCGAGCACCCATTCGCGCTCGCGCGCGGAGAGCTCCCGCCACGGCGTATCGAGCGCGATGCCGCGCTTCTTCGCGTACTTGATCAGGTCGTCGTGGCATTCCTTGAAGCTTTTGGTCTGCCACGGCTTCACTGCGCCACCGCGCAGCGTCTTCGATTCGTCGGGGAGGACCAGCCCGAAATCGACGCCGATCACGCGGCCGAATCCGCGGCACGTTTCGCAGGCGCCGATCGGCGAATTGAAGGAGAACGCGGCCGGGATGGGATCGGCGTAATGCAGGTCGCAGTGCGGGCAGTGCAGGTCGGAAGAAAACCGGAAAAAGGGGTCGGGACCCTTTTCCGCCGCTAAAGGGTCCTGACCCCTTTTCCCTTCCGCGTATACGTTCACGCGTCCCTGGCCGACGCGCAGCGCCGATTCGAGCGCTTCCATCACGCGCGACTTCTCGGTGCCGGCGGCGCGCACGCGGTCCTGCAGCACCTCCAGTTTCCCGGCCGAACGAGCATGGATGCGCGTGTAGCCCTGCTTCTGCAGCAGCTCCAGCACCTCCTTTTCGCTGAAGTTCTGCGGAATCGGCACCGGAAAGGTGACGATCAGCGTCGGATCGCCTGCGTCCTGCGCGTTCGCGAGCAACTGCGCATAGATCGACTCGGGCGTGTCGCGCACCACTTGCCGGCCGCAGCCGCGGCAGAAAAGCGCTGCTGCGCGCGCGTAGAGCAGCTTCAGGTGGTCGTTCAGCTCGGTCATCGTCCCCACGGTCGAACGCGAGGTGCGGACCGGGTTCGTCTGGTCGATGGCGATCGCCGGCGGAATGCCCTCGATCGCGTCTACCTGCGGCTTGTCCATGCGGTCGAGGAACTGGCGGGCGTACGGGCTGAATGTCTCCACGTAGCGACGCTGCCCCTCGGCATACAGCGTGTCGAAGACGAGCGAAGACTTTCCCGAGCCCGAAACGCCGGTGACGACAGTCAATTCCCCGGTCGGGATCGAGAGCGAGAGGTTCTTGAGGTTGTTCTGCCGGGCGCCGCGAATGACGATCGGGTCGCCGACCGGGGAGTCCCGCTTCACGTTTGTCATTGTAAGGTGCGCAAGGTAGGATGCTGGCGGGGAATTACCCGGCAGGATCGCAATCGCCGGGTCGGGCGCAGGGGTGCGAGCAAGTGTGCGAAGCCAGGGAGGGCTGGCACATGGAACTGCAGAACCGCACCATCATCTGCACCGTCCTGTTCCTCGACATCGTCGAGTACTCGAAGAAGCCGGTGGCGGAGCAGATGAAGCTTCGCGATCGCTTCAACGTGCTGCTGCGCCAGGCGCTGGACGGGGTGGCGTCGAACGACCGCGTCATCCTCGATACAGGCGACGGCGCCGCTGTCACCTTCCTCGGCGAGCCCGAAG
>DASUMM010000191.1:0-9148 GCA_036277655.1 Burkholderiales bacterium
ACGTACGGGCCGAGGATCAGCGAGATCGCGAGCGCAGTCAGGCAGGCGAGCACCGCACGCAGCGTGATGTAGTTGAAGACGTTGAAGAGGCGGGTTTCGCGGGCAAGCCATTGCGCCAGCTCGAGCAGCATCAATGACCTCCGCCTGCACGGCCCGTGAGCGCTGCGACCACCCGCTCCATCTTCATGAAGCGCGACCCCTTGACGAGGACAGCGGTGCCGCTCGCTGCGAACGTGCGTATCGCCTCGACCAATTCCTCCACGGCGGCGAAGTGACGCGCGCCGGCGCCGAACGCGGACACCGCGAGCGCACTCTGCGCGCCGAATCCGTACAGCCCGCCGATGCCGCGCTCGGCGGCATGGCGGCCGACTTCGCGATGAAACTGCGGCCCTGCGTCGCCGACTTCGCCCATGTCGCCGAGGACGAGCAGCGTGCGGCCGCCGGTCTGCGAAAGCGCATCGATCGCTGCGCGCACCGAGTCGGGATTCGCGTTGTAGCTGTCGTCGATGAGCGTCGCGCCGGAAGCGAGCCGGATCACCTGCGAGCGCCCGCTGTAGGGGCGAAAGGCGCGCAACCCTTGCGCGATCGCCTGCACCGGAACGCCGGCCGCGACCGCGCAGGCCGACGCGGCGAGCGCGTTTCGCACGTTATGCACGCCGGGCGCGGCAATCGGCGCGGCCGCTTCCCCGACCGGGGTGCGAATCCGGATTTCGCTCGCAAGCGCACTCGTCGTATAGCTGGCGGTGACGGCCGCCGGCGCATCCAGCGCGAAGTCCACCGTGCGCCGTGCACCGGCGCGCTCGCGGAAATGGGCGGCGTGCGGATCGTCGGCATTCCAGACCGCGGTGCCGTCGGCCGGCAGCGCATCGAAGACGCTGGAATTCTCTTCGGCGACGGCGTCGACGGTGCGCATGAACTCGAGGTGCTCGCGCTGCGCGTTGGTCACCACCGCCACCGTCGGCTGCGCGATCGCCGCCAGCATCGCGATCTCGCCGGGATGGTTCATGCCGAGCTCGACTGCGGCATAGCGATGCTCCGCACGCATGCCAAGCAGCGTGAGCGGGACGCCGATATCGGTATTCAGGTTGCCGCGCGTCGCCAGCACCGCAGCCTCGCCTGCGTGGGCCCGCAGGATCGATGCGAGCATCTCCTTGGTCGTCGTCTTGCCGTTCGAGCCGGTCACCGCGACAAGCGTCGGGCCAAATCGCTCGCGCCAGCGTGCGCCGAGCCGGCCGAGGCCGCGCCGCGTCTCATCCACCACGAGAAGCGGCAATGGCGCCTCGCCCGCGTACGCTTCATCGACCATCGCCCCGGCGGCGCCGCGCTGCCTGGCCTGGTCGAGAAATGCATGACCGTCGAAGTACTCGCCACGAATCGCGACGAAGAGCTCCTCGCGTGCGATCGTGCGGCTGTCGGTAGAGACGCCCGCAAGGCGGCCATCCGCACCGACCAGGCGCGCGTTCGAGGCAGCAGCCGCTTGTGCGAGGCTCATCATGCGCCGCTCCAGCGCGCGAGCGCGTCGAGCGCCACCTCAGCATCGGAAAACGGCAGCGCGCGGCCGGCGATCTCCTGCACTCGCTCGTGGCCTTTGCCCGCGACGAGCACGAGGTCCGACGCACGTGCGTGGCGCACCGCGTTCTCGATCGCGGCTCCCCGATCGGGTTCCACCAGGCAGGGCGCGGTCACGCCGCTTCGCACCTGCGCCAGGATCGCTAGCGGATCCTCGCTGCGTGGATTGTCGGAGGTCAGCACCAGCCGGTCGGCATGGCGCGAGGCTGCAGCACCCATCGGCGCGCGCTTGCTCGCATCGCGCTCGCCGCCGGCGCCGAACACCGCGACCAGGCTCCCGCCGCGTGCATCCGCCAGCGGACGCAGCGCGAAGAGCACTTTTTCCAGCGCATCCGGCGTGTGCGCATAGTCGATGTAGACGAGCGGGCGGCCGTCGCCGCCGAGCCGCTGCATGCGCCCCGGAAGCGCCGGCAGCGTCGCCAGCAGCGGCGCCGCGTCGGCATACGGAATCCCGTGCGCGATCAGGCAGCCGAGCACGCCGAGCGCGTTGGCGACGTTGAAGCGCCCCGGCTGGTTGATCCGCACTTCGCGCGGCCCCCAGCTGGAGACGAGCGAGACGAGCGAGCCGTCGGCCTGCGGGCGGATCTCCCGCGCCGCGAGGTATTCGGTCACGCTTCCGGGTGCGATCGCCGCCGGCGAGAGCGCGTAACCGATCGTGCGCATGCCGCGCGCGGCGAGGCGCTGCGCGAGCCGCACGCCAAAGACGTCGTCGAGGTTGAGCACCGCCGCGGCCAGTCCCGGTGCGTCGAAGAGCCGCGCTTTTGCTTCGCCGTACGCTTCCAGCGTGCCGTGGTAATCGAGATGGTCCTGCGAGAGATTGGTGAACAGCGCGCAGTCGAACCGCACTGCGTTCAACCGTCCCTGCGCCAGCCCGTGCGAGGAAGCTTCCATGGCGACGCCTTGCGCGCCCTCGCGCACGAACTGTGCCAGCCGTGCCTGCAGGTCGAGCGCATCCGGCGTGGTGTTCTGCTCTGCGTTCAGGGCACCCGGGAAACCGCTGCCGAGCGTGCCGATTACCGCCGTCCTCGCGCCGCGGCCGTTCAGCAGCGAGGCGAGCCATTGCGAGCACGACGTCTTGCCGTTGGTGCCGGTGACGCCGCAGGCCCACAGCGATTCGCTCGGGCGTCCGTAGAACTCGTCGGCGAGCACGCCGGCGTGCGCTTTGAGGCCGCTCACCGCGACGTTCGGCACCTGCCAGCCGCCGTTCCAGGAAAATCCTTCGGACTCCCACAGCACCGCGGCCGCGCCGCGTCCGATCGCATCGCCGATGTAGCGGCGTCCATCGGATGCCTCGCCCGGATAGGCGAAGAACGCCACGCCGGGCGCCGAGCGCCGGCTGTCGGCGGTAAGGCGCTCGATCATCGCGCCCTGCGCTGCCAGCCGCCGGTACAGATAGGATGGTTCCATTCCCACGGGTCCGCCCAGCAGCCGGCCCTCACGCCCTGCAGAGCCCAGGCGCTCCGCGCAAGCGCGAGCATCCAGCCGCGCATCAGGTGCTCTCTTTCGGCACGTCGCTCTCGCCCGGAATGTCGAGCGGCACGAGCGGCGCGTCCTGCGGCACATTCATCAACCGCAATGCGCCCTGCATGATCTGTGCGAAGACGGGCGCCGCGACCGCGCCGCCGTAATACTGGCCCGCGCCCGGCTCGTCGATCATGACGGCGATGACCAGGCGCGGATCGCTTACCGGCGCGAGCCCGACGAACGACGAGATGTACTTGTTCGCGGCATAGCCGCCGTGCTCCTGCTTGTGCGCGGTACCGGTCTTGCCGGCCACGCGCCATCCCATGATGCGCGCGCGCGGCGCCGTGCCGCCGGGCTGCACCGCCGCCTCCAGCATCTGGCGAACTTCGCGCGCAGTCTGCGGGCTAAGGACGCGCCGCCCGGTTACCGGCCCTGCGGTCTTCACCAGCGACACCGGCACCAGGTCGCCGTCGCGCGCGAAGATCGTGTAGGCGCGCGCAAGCTGCAGCAGGCTGACCGAGATGCCGTGGCCGTAGGCCATCGTCGCCTGCTCGATCGGGCGCCAGGTCTTCGCCTCGCGCAGCTTGCCGGAGGCTTCGCCCGGGAACCCCAGGCGCGGCGCGGCGCCGAAACCCACCGCGCGGAAGATCTCGTGCATTTCTTCCTTCGGCAGCCCCAGCGCGATCTTCGCCGCGCCGACGTTGGAGGACTTCTGCAGCACCTGCGCGACGGTGAGGTTGCCGGCCTTGTGCGCGTCATGGATCGTATGGCGCGCGATCGTCAGCGTTCCCGGTGCCGTAGGAATCACCGTCTGCGCCTGCACCCGCCCGGTCTCGAGCGCGAGCGCCACCGTGAACGGCTTCAGCGTCGAGCCGGGCTCGAAGAGGTCGGTGATGACGCGATTGCGAAGCTGGGCGCCGGAGAGCTTTGCCCGGTTGTTCGGGTTGTACGTCGGCAGATTGGCGAGCGCGAGCACTTCGCCGCTGCGCGCATCGAGCACCACCACCGCGCCCGCTTTTGCCTTGTGCGCATCGATTGCCGCCTTCAGCGCCGCGAAGGAAATCGCCTGCACTTTGCCATCGAGGGCGAGCTGCAGATCCGCCCCGTCGCGCGCCGCGCGCACCGACTCGACGTCTTCGACCACGCGCCCCAGCCGGTCCTTGATCACGCGCCGGCTGCCCGGCGTGCCGGCGAGGCCTGCCTGGAACGCCAGCTCGACGCCTTCCTGGCCGGAGTCCTCGACCCCGGTGAAGCCGATGACATGCGCCATCGTCTCGCCGCCGGGGTAGTAGCGGCGGTATTCGCGATGCTGGTAGAGGCCCGCAATGCCGAGCTCGGTGACGCGCGAGGCGATCTCGGGATCGACCTGCCGCCGCAGGTAAACGAAATCCTGCGAGCTGCGCGCCAGCTTCTGCGCGAGCTCGCGCGGGTTCACGTGCAGCAGCGCCGAAAGCTGCTGCAGCTGTGCGGGCGTCGCTTTGACGTCCTCCGGAATGGCCCACACCGAGCGCACCGGGGTCGAGATGGCGAGCGCATCGCCGTTACGGTCGAGCACACGGCCGCGCGTCGCAGGCACTTCCAGCACGCGCGAATAGCGTGCATCGCCCTTTTCCTGCAGGAAGCCGGTCTCCAGCGCCTGCAGCACGAACGCGCGCCCGACCAGCACGAGGAACCCGGCAACGAAGGCAAACAGCAGGAAACGCGCGCGCCAGACCGGCAGTCGAACCGGTCCGGCGGCAACTGCGAGGCTCAACGGGCTGCCTCCGCCGCGGGGAGCTCGACCATGCGCACGCGGCGCGGATCGGGCGTGCGCATGCCGAGCGGTCCGAGCGCAATGCGCTGCACGCGCGCATGCAGGCCCCATGTGCTCGCCTCGAGCTGCAGCTGGCCGTACTCCACCTCCAGCTCGTGGGCACGCTGCTGCTCGGATTCCAGCTGCATGAAGAGCTTGCGCGCCTTTTGCTGCGAAGTGACGAGCCCGAGCGCGCAGACGAGGAGAACGAGGAGGAGGAGAAGGTTCAGCTTCGCCACGCGTCGGGCTCGATTCGAGACAGGGTGGAAGGATCCAGCGGCACAGCGGTCCGTTCGGCCACGCGCAGCACGGCGCTGCGCGCGCGCGGATTTGCAGCGACTTCGTCTGGCGCCGGGCGCACCGCACGGCCGATGATTCTGAGCGCCGCTTGTGGCATTTCGCTGGCGCGCAGCGGCAATTCCCGGGGCACGTGCGGATGCGCAAGCGCGCGACAGAAGCGCTTGACGACGCGATCTTCGAGCGAATGAAAGCTGAGCACGGCGAGCCGGCCGCCAGGGGCGAGCCGCTGCACGGCCTGCGGCAGCATCAGCGACACTTCCTCAAGCTCCCGATTGACGAGAATCCGTAGAGCCTGAAAGGTGCGCGTCGCCGGGTTCTGCCCGGCCTCCCGTGTGCGGACCGCCGCACCCACGAGCTCGGCAAGTTGCTGCGTGCGTACGAGGGGCTCGCGTGCGCGAGCAGCCACAAGCGCCGCTGCAATCTGGCCAGCAAACCGTTCTTCACCATAGCTTCGCAGAACCTCCCGGATTTCGGCGTGCGTTGCGCGTGCCAGCCACTGGGCGGCGGTTTCCCCCCGCGTCGGATCCATGCGCATGTCGAGCGGCCCGTCGGCCCGGAAAGAAAAGCCGCGCTGCGGGTCGTCGAATTGCGGCGAGGAAGCACCGAGGTCTGCAAGCACCCCGTGCACCGTTGTCACGCGCTGCGCATCCAGCGCCTCGGCGAGCGCCGAGAAGGGCGCATGCACGATCGAAAAGCGCGGATCGGCGATCGCCTGCGCTGCGCGCACTGCCTCGGGATCGCGATCGAGCGCAATCAGCCTGCCATGCGCACCGAGTCTCGCGAGGATCGCCCGGCTGTGGCCGCCGCGCCCGAAGGTGGCATCGACGTAGATGCCGTCCGCGCGGATCGCAAGCGCTTCGACGCTCGCCTCGAGCAGGACTGCCTGGTGCATGCGCGCGCTCATCGATTCCCGCCTCGGTCACAGCGAGAAGCCCTCCATCCCGGGGGGCGGCGCGCCATTGGCGCCGGCGAGCGCGCCGTCACACTTGGTGCGCCATGCGCCGGAATCCCACAACTCGAAGTGACTGCCCTGGCCCACCATCATCACTTCGCGCTCGAGCTTGGCGTGCATGCGCAGCGCGGTCGAAATCAGGATGCGCCCGGAGTTGTCCGGCAGCACGTGCTCCTCGAAGCCGAGCAGCAGGCGCTTCCACCAGCGCGCCTGCACGTCGAAATCCGGGAACTGGTCGACTTTCGCGCGCACCGTTTCCCACTGCGGCTCCTGGTAGAGCAGCGCGCAGCCGTCCGGATGCGCCGTGAGGACGAGCGCCTTGCGGCTCGCAACCAGGGCCTCGCGATGGCGGGTCGGAATGGCGAGCCGGCCCTTCGCATCGAGCGTGATGACGCCTGCGCCGTGAAATGCCCCACCCATCGGCGTGCCCTGCCTCCTCTTTTCTCGTGGCGTTTTAGTGGTTTTGCGCCACTTTTTGCTACGTTTTCCCACTTTATTCGAAAAGCGGAGCGGCGGTCAAGCCGAGTGCAGAGAAATTCTTAGACCCAACAAAGACTTAGCGCAGGCGAGCGCCTTCGCTGGCAGAACTACGAAAACCTGCGATTAATTAAGGCCTTGGCGCGGAAAGGCGGGCTACCTGCCGCCGCTGACGAATTCGATGCGCCGGCGAATCCGTTGGGCGGCCGCCACATCGCCGGCGGCTTCGGCGCGCTTTTCCTGCACGGAGAGCCATGCAAGGAGTGGCCGCCGCCAGCCCTGCGCCGATGCCGTGTCGACCGCCATGGCGATCGCCTGCGGCGTTGCGTTTCCGGACCGCAATTGCACCGCCGCGGCGACCAGGCGCGAGAGCGGCGCATCGCTCGGCACGTGCTTTCCCCGGCCGGCGAGATAATCGGCATACGCGGCGTCTTGCGTGCTCGCTTCGTCGCGCAAGGCCTGGAACGCCGGACAGTCGTCGAACTCCAGACTCGCCGCGCGCACCGCGCAGCGCAACAGTTCCGCCCGCGCGAGCACATCGATGCGACCGGTGCGCGCAATCTCGCGTTTCGCGCTGGCGAATTCCTTTTCGGCGAGCGCGCTGTCGCCGGCGAAATAGTGCCGCTCGTACTGCGAGAGCGCGCCGCGCGCATTCAGCTGCCAGTCGGCGGGCGGTGGTCCGCCCGCACAACCCGCAAGCAGCGCGATGACAGCGCATGCCAGCCGCTTCACGGCAGCGTGATTTCGGTTTCGCGGCGGAACGGCCACTTGCGATGGATCTCCTCGATGAGCCCGGACATGCGGCGCACGGCTTCGTCGATTTCGCTGCGCAATTGCCCGAGGTCGGCGGTGGCCGTCTTGGCGTTCGCGCCGACTCCCTGCGCCTCGGTGAGCACGCCGTCGAGCTTTTTCAGGCTGCCGCGCAAGTCGGCGAGCAGCGCGTTTGCCTGCACGATCGTGGCTTGCGTCTGCTCGAGCACGCCCGCATCGCCGAGCACGCGCCGGTCGGTGTTGGCGATCAGCGTGTCCAGGCGGGACGACGCACGCTCGAGCGAGGCAAGCAGCCCGTTCGCGCGCTCGATCGCGCCGACCACTTTCGCCGCGTCCGCATCGGTCCCGAGGATCGCCCCCAGCATGCCGTGGCGACCGGACATGCGCTCGCTCAGCGTCTGCAGGTTCGCAAGCGTCACATTCAGCGCGCCGCCGCTGCCGGTCAAGCGCTCGAGGTTCTCGAGGATTGCACGCGACGTCGCCACCAGCTGCGGAATTTCCTCCTGCGTGTCGCCGCGCAGCACCGGCCGCACCGCATCGTTCGGCAGCGGCGGTGCCTTCAGGTCGCCGGTGAACACGCGAATCTTGGCGCCGCCGACCAGGCCGCGCTCCAGCACGAAGACGCTCGAAGCGCGCAGCCACTTCGCTTCCCGCTGTGGCACGTCGACCTCGATGCGCGCCTTGCCGTCTTCGCCGAGCGCGATTCGGCGCACGACCCCGATCGGAAATCCGGAGAACGTGACGTCCATGCGGACGCTGACGCCCTCGGCGTTGTCGGCTACCAGCGTCAGCCGCTGCACCGCCTCGAACACGCCTCGCGCATAGAGCACGTAGGCGACGAATCCGATCACGATTACCAGTGTGACCGCGAGCAGCAGCGCGACGCGGAATTGCAGGTGCTTCGGCACCTGCGTGACCGGACTCTCGATGTCCATCTCAGGTGTACTTTACCGCGAGCGCCAGCACCTCCACGGCGCCGAGCGCGAAGAAAAGCCGCACCATCCCGTCGAGCACGACCACCGGCACGGACTTCAGGCGCACGCTCGCATGCAGCCCGGCGGCGATCGGAATCACCGCGACGAGCGCGCCGAACGCGACGCACTTCAGCAGAAAGCCGGCGAGCGCCGCGCCTCCGAAGACGAGCGCGACCACGCGCGTGAAATCGGCGAACCCATGCGGCGATACGCCGTACATCACCCAGTAGGCGAGCGCCATTGCGATCGCGCAACTCATCACCGTGAGCGACAGTACCGACACCGCCGCCGCGGCGACGCGCGGCACGAACTCGCGCTCGAGCGTGTCGACGCCCGCAGCGCGCAGCCGTTCCAGCTCGCCGGTCGCCTTCATCAGGCCGATCTCGGTTGCGATCGCGGCGCCCGAACGCAGCGCGACGAAAAGAGCGGTGACGAGCGGGATCAGCTCCAGCACCAGCCCGCGCATCACCAACTCGAGCGCATACGCAGCCAGGCCGTAGCCGCGCGCCGCATTCACTGCGATCTCGATCACGACGAAGCTGAAAAGCGTCGAGAAGAGCAGAAACCCGGGCAGCACCTGCCAGGCGGTAAAGTAGATCTGCTTGAGCGCCACGTCGCGCGTTTCGGCGCGGTACGCCGAGGGCGAGAGCGCGGTGGCGAGCGCGAGCGCCGCGAAGCGAATCGCACGCCCCCATCCGACGACCCAATCGACGAACGGGCTCGCGGCGCTCATCCGAGGAGCTAGAGCTGTTTCTCCAGCGTCGCCCGGTCCAGCTTCAGCTTCGCGGCCGCGGCCACGATCTCGTTCCAGGTGGTCTCGTCGACCGGAATGCCTTCTCGCTCGCGCCG
>DASUMM010000192.1:0-2129 GCA_036277655.1 Burkholderiales bacterium
CGAGGCGAGAAGCTTCAAGGCGCGCGAGTGGGAGACGCTGCCGAGCCAGCGATAGCGCGGCTCGCGCTCCATGGCGCGGCTCGCTTCCTCCGCAAGCTGGTCGTCCAGCGAATCGCCGATCTGGATCAGCTCGACTTCGAGTTCGGCCGCAAGATGCTCCAGCGCGTAGAGCGCGCGAAGCGGATCCTTCTCCTCGCGCAGATGCCCGATCACGCAGAGGCGGAGTTTTCGCTCGACCGGCTTGTGCCTGAGGCTCGAGGAGCAGGACTGGATGACGACGCTCGCCTTCGATCGCAGGCGCTTGGGAAGTTCCTCGGTCGCCTTGGGCTGCAGCACGATGAACCGCGTCGCGAGCTCGAGCGATTCCTGAGCATCTTTGTCGATATGGATGTCGCGATAGATGTCCGTCCCGGTGAGCGCAAGAACGATCGGTTTGTCCGGGTGCGTCTTCCTGAACTTCCGGATCGACGCGTGGCTCCGCCGCGCATGCAGCGCAAGCAGCAGATCGGTCTTCTCCTCTGGCTGCCACTGGGTCGACACCGTCACCTTGTGTCCCTGCTTCCTCAGCATCGCGGCCCACCGCAGCGCCGTATGCCGATTGCCGGCGCGCGAGCCCGCTTTTGCAGGCGTCACGAGCGCAATTCTCATGCGCCTACTTCTTCGCTAGACTGCCGCATCCCATGGACCCCCAGGCCCTGATCGCGGACCTGCGCGCGACGCGAGCGCACACGCGCGCGGTCGCGGACGACCTCGCAGGCGAGCGCGAGTTCGGCCCGCTGCTTTCGATCGTCAACCCGCCGCGCTGGGAGCTGGGGCATGTCGGATGGTTCCAGGAGTACTGGTGCCTGAGGCGTCGTGCGCCGGATTTGTATGCACCGGAGCGGAGCGATTCGATTCTGCCGAATGCCGACGCGCTCTACAACTCGGCCACCGTGCCGCACGATTCGCGCTGGTCGCTGCCGCTGCCGGCATTCCAGGATACGCTCGGTTATCGCGAGGCGGTGCTGGAGCGCGTTGCGGATCGCCTGGCGTCGCGCTGCGGCGCGGACGATGCGTACTTCGCGCAGCTCGCGGTGCGCCACGAGGACATGCATTCGGAAGCGTTCCACTACACGCGACAGACGCTTGGGTACGAGGCGCCAAAGCTCGCGCTGCGCGCGCACCCGGAAGGCGAGCGGGTTTCTGGCGATGCGGAGATCCGCGGCGGCGTATTCCCGATGGGCGCCGAAACCGACGGCGAATTCGTGTTCGACAACGAGAAGTGGGCGCACCCGGTGGTCGTTTCTCCGTTCAGCATTGCGCGCACCGCGGTGACGAACGGCGAGTTTGCGGCGTTCGTCGAGGAGGGGGGCTACAGCAACCCGGAGTTCTGGACCGTGGACGGCTGGGTGTGGGTGCGCGAAGGAAGCCGCAGGGCGCCGACTTACTGGAAGAAGATCGACCGTGAGTGGCATCTGCGCCGCTTCGACCGGTGGATCCGGCTGCCGCTCGATGAGCCGGTGCTGCACGTCTCGTGGCACGAGGCGAATGCGTACTGCCGCTTCGCAGGGCGCCGCCTACCGACCGAGATCGAGTGGGAGTACGCGGCGCTCTGGAATCCTTCTTCCGGCCGAAAACAGCGCCATCCCTGGGGCGACGAGCCGTGGACGCCGGAGCGCGCGAACCTCGAGAACGCCGCGCCGGCGAGCGTGCACGCCTACCCGCGCGGCGATTCGCCCTCCGGCGTGCGCCAGATGATCGGCAACGCCTGGGAATGGACCGCGACGCCGTTCCTGCCGTACCCCGGCTTCCTGCGCGATCCGTACAAGGAATACTCCGAGCCGTGGTTCGCCACGCACAAGGTGCTGCGCGGCGGCGCGTTCGCGACCTCGGCACGAATCGGCCGCGGCACCTATCGCAACTTCTTCACCGCGGACCGCGCCGACGTGTTCGCGGGCTTTCGCACCTGCGCGCTGGAAGCGGCATGAACGTCCTTCGCTCGCGCTCCAACCCGCGCGTGCGCCGCTGGCAGTACCTGCTGCACGACGCGCGTGCGCGCCGCAAGGAGGCGAGGGCGCTGATCGAGGGCCCGCACCTCGTCTCCGCGTACCTCGCTGCGGGCGGCGCGCCCGAGGCGCTGATCGTCTCCG
>DASUMM010000193.1:0-11742 GCA_036277655.1 Burkholderiales bacterium
CCTTCGCCCATCGCCGAAAGGAGCGGCAGCGGACTGCCCTTCCTGGTTGCGGTCCACCACTCGGCCAACGCGTCGCGCGCCGCCCGCGCATCGTTTGCGAGACAGGCCTGGCGGAGCTTGCGGCGCGCATCCCGCCGTGCGTGCGTTCGCGCGTGCCACCAAAGCCACGCGGCGAGAAGCAGGCCGAGGGCTGCTGCCGCTGCTCGCTCGCTCCTGCCAGGTGAGTCTGGCAGCGACGCCGACGGCTGGACAGCCTCCTCCACTGCCGGAAGCTCGAGCCGCAGCGTGCGCGCGCCGAGCGTCGCCACGCGCGGGAGATCGGCTGCGACGTCCCACCAGTGCACGTTCACTGCCGGCAGCACGACTTCTCCCTCATCGAGCGCAACCAGCACGATCCGTTGCGACATGCGGCTCACCGTTCCGCTCGCCCGGTGCTCGGTCCTGTACTCAGGCTGATCGTGATGCAAACGCAGCGCCTGGTCATCGAATCGCGGCAACACCGGCAGGCGCCGTGCAGGCAGCCCTTCGGCGCGGATGATCACCGTACGCGTCACCGGCGTGCCTACGGTCAGCGTCGCAGGATCGTGCGACCACGACTCTTCCAGCGTCACGCTGCGTGCCGGCAGCCACGGCTCGTTCGCACCGCCAGGCGCAGAGCGCACCTCGAGTCGGATGGCAACCCCGCGAAGTGATTTGGCGGGCCATGGCGGCCGCTTCTCCCTCGTAAGCACGTGGCGCAACGGGCCTTCGAGCTCTGCGCCCGGGATTTCGATGCGGCCTGCGCGCCGCGGCAGGATCAGGTAGGTGCGTTCGTGCACCTGCCAGGTCACTCCCTCGCGGCTCGTCTCATACCACCGCACCCGCTCGAGGGGCCACACTTCTGCCGCATCGCCCAATGCGGGCGGACGCAGCACGCCGTACGGCACTCCCGGTCCGCGCAGCAACCGCAAGCGCAGGATCGCTTCGCTGCCGACATACACGGCGCCGGGGCTGAGCTCGGCTTCGATGGCGAAATCGGACGCTGCGCGAGCCGCCGCAGCCCAGAAGCACAGTACGACGAGTAGTGCGACCGCCCTCACCATTTCGCTCCCTTGTCGCGAGGTGGAACACCGCGGGTCTGCAATTGCCGCGCAAACCGGTTGGCAAGGAGCGAACCTCTGTCGTCGTCGACCTTTGAAAGCAACTGCTCCAGCCGCCGCAATTCAGCGGCCCGCGAGGGATCCTGCGACGTGCCTGCGCCCTCGCCGGTGCCGTCTTCGAAGCCCGGTTTTGTCGGGGCGGGTCTTGCCGCCATGCGCTCGCCATCACCCGAGCGGCGGGAATCGGGCGCTTCGCCCGCCGCGTTGCCGTGCGCGTTCGAGCGCCTCGAGGAGCCGGAGCGAGCGCGCTTTTCGCCTTGCGCCTGCGGCTCCGGGTCTTCGGTGTCCGGCGGAGGCCGGCGCGCCAGCGCCTGGCGCACGAGCGCGCGATTCGCGAGTGCATCGCGCATCGCCGGATTGCGCGCGAGCGCAGCGTCGTAGGCCGCGAGCGCCGATTCCAGGTCGCCATCGAGCGCAAGCGCGTTTCCGCGGTTGTAGTGCGCGACGGCCGAATCGTGCGCGGAGAAATGCGAGGCGGCCTCAGCAAACCTGCCGCTGCGATAGAGCACGATCGCCTGCCAGGGGGAGTCGGCGCCCAGCTTTTGCCCGAGCCGCTCGTAATCCTGGGCGCGCGCACCGTGAAAGGCCGTCGCAGCCTGCTGATCGGGCCGGCGCCACAGGTCCGACCAATCCAGCGCCTCGGCGCGCGGCGCGGGCAGCAGCAGCGCGATCACCGCATAGCCCGCCAGCCAGCCGCGACGGAAGAAGAACGCCGCGAACGGAAGCGCAAGCAGCGCGAGCCACGCCCCCAGATCCACCGGTGCCTGCTCGAGGCCGCCCGCAGCTCTCGCCTCGACCGAGGCGAGAGCACGCAGCGCAAAGCGCGGCACCTCGCCCTTCGCCGCGAGCAGCTGGAAGCGGCCGCCGCCCGAGCGGGCCAGACGCTCCAGCGCAGGCAGATCGGGTTTTGCCAGCAGCACCTCGCCCGCTTCGGTTCTGGCAAAGGCGCCAGTGTGAAGCGGCACCGGGCCGCCCTGCGCGGTGCCGACCGCGAGCACCGAGAGCGGGAAGCCTGCGGCTGCGAGGGCGCGCGCGGCTTCCACGGCCCGCGTATCGCCGGCGCTGTCGCCAACGAAGATCACGTCGCCGGTCGACACGTTGGCACGCTTGAGCAGCGAACGCGCGAGGTCGAGCCCGAGGTCGGGACGGCTGCCCGGCCGAGGCAGCGCGGTGGTGCTCACGCCGGGCAGCAGGTGCAGCAGCACGCCGGCGTCCGCAGTAAGCGGCGCCACCGTGAATGCATCGGCGCCGAACACGACCAGACCAAGCTGCGCGCCGGATGCCTCTCGTAACAGCGCGGCGGCCGCTTCGCGGGCTCGCTCGAGCCTGCTCGGTGCAACATCGGTCGCGTCCATCGACGGCGAAACATCGAGCACGATCACCCGGGCGCCGGAATCGCGCGGCTGCAGTGCAGGCTGCGCATGCCATAGCGGCCCTGCGAGCGCCGCGCAAACGAGCGCCAGCACCACGGTACCGGCGCCGAACGCGAGCCGCGCGCTGAAAAGCGGCGACTCGCCCACCAAATGCGGGAGCAGCTTCGCGTCTACGTGCGCACCCCAGAGGCGATGCCCGGAGTGCGTGCGCCACCAGATCCACGCGAGCGCAAGCCCGGCTGGCAGCGCGAGCAGCCACGCCGGCCGCGTCCACTCGATCGCGTCGATCATCGACGCCACCGGCGCGCGAGGCGCCCGCCTGCCGCCAGCGCGCCAAACGCCAGCAGCAATGCCATCGCGAGAGGCCACGCGTACAGCTCGGTGCGGCTGCGATAGCGACGCGCATCGCCTGCAACCGGTTCGTGCTGGGCAAGCGCTTCGTAGATCCGCTCGAGCGCTCCGGCACTGTCGGCGCGGAAATAGAGGCCTCCGGTCTGCGCCGAGATGAGCTTGAGCGATGCCTCATCGAGACCGACTCCGGCGCGCTGCGCGCCCGGCACCGCGGGGGCGCCCAAGCCGATCGAGTACACGCGAACTGCGTGCTCGCGCGCAAGTTCCGCCGCCTCGGGCACCGTCAACACGCCTTCGGTGCTCGAGCCGTCGGTGAGCAGCACCAGCACGCGCCCGGCACCTGGCGTTGTGCGCAACCTCGCAACGCCGAGCGCGATTGCGTCCCCGAGCGCCGTCCCGTCGCCGGCGAGGCCGATGAACGCTTCATCGACGAGTTCGGAGAGCGCGCGCAGATCTGAGGTCGGCGGCGCCTGAAGATGCGCCTTGCTGCCGAACACGATGAGTCCGATGCGGTCGCCGGCGCGCCCGGCGATGAAGGTCCGCGCAGTGCGCCGCAGCAGTTCCGGCCCGGGCTCGCCGCCGAGCGCAATGTCGCGGATGCTTCCGGACAGATCGAGCGCGAGCAGCATGCTGCGGCCGCTCGCCGGAACGCTCACCGGCTCGCCGATCCACTGCGGCCGGCACGCGGCAACGACGAGGGCGAGCCATGCCGCGATCACCAGCCCGTGTCGAACACGGCGAGGCCCGCCGGTTGCCGCGCGCTGCCAGCGCTCGGCTTGCTCGAGGAACGGCACGCGCAGCGGCGCGGCAAGCGGCCGTGCCGCAGGAGCGACGGTCGCGACCAACCACGGGAGAATGGCGGCGAGGGCAACCAGCGGCCAGGCAAACTCGAGCATCCGGCCTACAGCACGGCGCGCAACCAGCCCCGCGCTGCCTGCAGCAGCGGCGCGCAGTCGACGAGCACTTGCGGTCGCTGGTACGGCGCCACCGTCAGGGCCTCATGCAGCGCGGCGAAGCGCCCGCGAATGCGGTCTCTCGATTCCAGAAAAGCGATCCAGTCGCTGCCGTGCAAGCCCGCGGCCCGCGCTTCGGCAAAGCGCTCCAGCGCAGCGTGGCGCAGCAACTGCGAAACCGCCCCGGCGACCGCCGTTGCCGAGGCGCCGGAGTGGTGCTCGCGCTCGATCGCTCGAAGCGCCGATAGCAGGCGCCGGCGCCTGCGCCAGCGCCGTACGAGCGGCGGCAGATAGCGCAGTAGCAGCCCGAAGGCGATCAGGGCGAGCAGAGCGAGCAGCCACCAGCCGGGCGCCGGCGGCCACCAGTGCGGATCCGCGGGCGCGTGAATGTCACGCAACCGGGTGAGCAGTTGCGGATCCGGTGTCATTGCAGGCGCAGCCCGCCCGAGCTGCGCGCAAGTGCCGAGAACAGATCTTCGCCGGTGCGCACGATCATGCAGCGCGTCCCGGGCTCGCGCGCCAACCTGTCGAGCCTCTCGCGCCGCTCTGCAAACTCGCGTCCATGCGCTGCACGCACCGCCTGCGTCGAAGTGTCGAGCATGAGGTGCGCGCGCCCGTCGGTGAGCGGATAGCGACCCGGCGGCGGCAGCCGCTCTTCGAGCGGATCGATCACCCAGAGCAGCACGAGCGGGCCCTGAGTGCGCAGCAGCTTCACCGCGCGGGCGAACGAGGGCTCGGCGTCTGCGAAATCCGACACCACCAGGAAGCGCGTTCCTTCCGCCGCCTCGCGAAGCGCGCGCGTGGCAAGCGCATCGAGCGGCGCATCGGGGTCGCTCGCGTTCGAGCGCGAGGGCGTGCAGATCGCGGAGCAAAGCGCCGCCACGGACGCTTCCGCCGATCCCATCGGGATCGCTGCTTCCCGCGCGCCGGCGAGCGTCGCGCCGAAACGGTCGCCGCCCGCGGCCGCCGCCCAGCCGGCAAGCGCCGCCAGCTCTGCGGCGACCACCGATTTGAACGCGGCGCGAGTGCCGAAGTGCATCGAGCGGCGCTGATCGATGAGGCAATGCAGGTCGTTGCCATGCTCGAGCCGGAAGACTTTCGTGTGTGCGCGGCCGGTGCGCGCGGTCACGCGCCAGTCGAAGCGCCGGACGTCGTCGCCGGGAGAATAAGGGCGCGACTCGGCGTACTCCATGCCGTGGCTGCGCGCAGCACGCACGCGGCCTGCGGCGCGCGGCGGCTCATCGAGCGCAAGCGCCTTGCGCATCGCGGCGCCGTAGCGGCGCAGCTCGAGCAGCGCGGCAAGGGAAGGTTTTACTCCGCGCGGCACCCGGTGCGGCGGCGCGGCGTGAGGCACGCAGACGCGCACTCGCTAGGGGACCGGCAGGCGGGCGAGCAGGCGCTCGACGATCTCGTTCACACCGACGCCATCGGCGCGCGCCTGGTAGGAGAGCAGCACGCGGTGGCGCAGCACGTCCGGCGCGATCGCCTGGATATCTTCCGGCGAAACGTAATCGCGTCCGGCGAGCCAGGCATGCGCGCGTGCGGCGCGATCCAGGCCGATGCTTGCGCGGGGGCTGGCGCCGAGCTGGATCAGCGGCACAAGGTGGGAGTCGTACGCGCCAGGGTTGCGCGTGGCAAGGACCAGCTCGACGATGTAGCGCTCGAGCGCGCCGGCCATGTGCTGCGCAAGCACCTCGCGCCGCGCGGCGAGCACTTGCTGGGCCGAAGCAATCGCGGCCGCCGTGGCGCGACCTCTTGCGCCTTCGCCGCTCGCCGCGCGGCCGGCTTCTTCGCGCGCGAGTTGCAGGATCGCGTATTCGGCATCCGGCGCCGGATAGCCGACCTGCACGTGCAGCAGGAATCGATCCAGCTGGGCTTCCGGCAACGGATACGTGCCGTCCTGCTCGATCGGGTTCTGCGTCGCCATCACCATGAAAAGCTCCGGCAGCGCAAACGTCGCGCGCCCGACGCTCACCTGGCGCTCTTCCATCGCCTCCAACAGCGCCGACTGCACCTTCGCCGGCGCGCGGTTGATCTCGTCGGCAAGCACCAGGCTGCGAAAGAGCGGCCCCGGACGGAATTCGAACGTTCCGGTCTCGGCGCGAAACACTTCCGTGCCGGTGATGTCCGCCGGCAGCAGGTCCGGCGTGAACTGGATGCGGTGAAAATCCGCCTCGATCAGCTCGGCAAGCGTCTTCACCGCAGTGGTCTTGGCGAGCCCCGGCACGCCCTCGACGAGCACATGGCCGTCGCACAGAAGGCAGATGAGCAGGCGCTGCTTCAGCGCAAACTGGCCGACGACGCGCGCATCCAGCGCCGCCGCGATCGCATCGAACACCTCGCGCGGCGGTGCGCTTGCCAGATGCGTGGAGGAAACGGAATCGCGCAGCATGCGGCCAGGACGCTCGCGCGTTAAGGTGACACATCCTCGCGCGCCGAACAAGAGCCCGGCGGGGTGCTGTCATTACGCCGCTACGCAGCGCGCGCGGCGGGTTCGACGTAGATGTTGCGGCAGCGGGTTTCTCGCAAGCCGAATGCCGCAACGACACCGGTAAGTGCAATCGCGGCGAGAAGCGTCGCCGCAATGCGGTAGCGGTCGAAAGTCGAGCCGGCGCCGGCCTGGTCGAGCACCCATCCGACCATCGGCTGGAAAAGCGCGGTGCCAAGGAAGCCGGCCGTATTGACGACGCTCGTGGCGGTGCCGGCGAGCGCTGGCGCGTTGACCTCTTTAGCGAGCGCCCAGGCAAGGCTCGCACCCGAGATGCCGATTCCCATCAGCGCCGATGCGGCAAGGGAAAGCGGCAACGAGAGCTTCCATCCGAGCACCCACGGCAACCAGCTCGCAAGATAAAGGAGCGACAGCGAGCGCACGAGCGGCAAGCGCCGCCCCATCCGGTCGGAAATCGTGCCGACGGCGAACGAGCCGAACGCAAGTCCGAGGATCATCATCGTCACGTGCAGCGTTGCGGTCGGTCGATCCACGCCCAAGCCGTCGGTGAGGTACGGCACGGCCCACAAACCGGCGAACGTCAGATACGAGCCGATCATGCCCAGGTGCATGAAGAAGCCGGGCCAGGTGTCGCGGTTCGTAGCCACGCGGACGACGCCGTCCCACAATCCGTGGTGCTTCGCAGGCGCGCTTGCGCGCTCCACCAGGCCGGCGTCGTGCGGGTCGTCGCGCACCCAGAGCCAGATGCAGACCGCGAGCACCAGCGAAGCGACCCCGGCGACGACAAACACCTGCCGCCAGGTCACGTACTGCGTCATCCAGGCAAGCGGCACGGTCGCGAGAACGCCGCCGACATTGCCGATCAGCATCAGCACGCCGACCCAGGTCGCGAATTCGCGCTCGCCGTACCACGACGCGATCAGCTTCAGCACCGAGACGAATGCCACCGCAACGCCGAGGCCGACCAGCGCGCGCCCGAGGAGCAGCCAGGTGACGCTCGGCGCCAGCGCAAAAGCGAGCGAACCGATCCCGGCGGCAACGCAGCCCGCGGTGAAGAGCCGCCGCGGGCCGACCGAATCGGCGAGCACGCCCGAGGGCAACTGCATCAGTGCGTAGGGATAGAAGTAAAGCGCAGCGATGAAGCCGAGCACCGTGGCGCTCGTATCGAACGTGGCGCGCAGGTCCGCCGCGATCGCGCCGGGCGCGAGCCGGTGGAAGAACGCAAGCAGGAACGCGACGGTGCCGAGCGCGTAGGCGAGGCGGCGCAGCCGCAGATACCTGGCGGATGCCATGAGTGCAGTCATCCGCGCGCGCAAACCAGGGTCGCGGCTGCCAGATCCTCGAGCGCGGTGCCGACCGACTTGAACAGCGTGATTTCCTGTGCGTTTGCGCGGCCCGCCTTTTCGCCTCGGCAAAGCTCGGCAAGATCGGCGCGAACCTCCGAGCGGGCAAGGATGCCCGATCGGATCGGCTCGACGACGTCGCCGCCCTCGGCAAGCGCGCCAACGTACGTATCGACGAAGACCGAGGATTTCTTCACCAGCGCATCATCGGCTTCGCGCATGGTCGGCGTGAATCCGCCGACGAGATCGACGTGCGTACCTTGCCGCACGTATTCGCCCTGCACCACGGGTGTGGCTGCGGTGGTGGCGCAGGTCACCACGTCTGCTTCTGCGAGAGCGTGCCGCAGTTCGAGCGCCGCTTTCGCATCCAAGCCTTCGTTCGCAAGCCGCGCGGCGAGCGCACGCGCCCTGTCCGCCGAGCGTCCCCACACCAGCACGCTCGTAAATTGCCGCACCACCGCGTGTGCCGCCGCCATGTACGGCGCGAGCTTGCCGGTGCCGACGACGAGCAGCGTCCTGCTGTCGCGGCGCGACAGGTAGCTGGACGCAAGCGCCGAAGCCGCTGCAGTGCGTCGCAGCGTCAGCGCTTCGCCATCGATCAGCGCGACCGGGTGGCCGGTAGCGCCGTCGAGCAGCACGTACGTCGCGGCAACGGTTGCCACGCCGCGCGCGGCATTGCCGGGAAACGCCGTCACGATCTTGACGCCGAGCGCTTCGCCGTCGCGCCAGGCCGGCATCAGCAGCAGTCGGTCGTTCTGGTGCTCGTTCACCTGGTGCGCGTGGCGCAGCGGGACCTTGGCGCCCTTGGCGAACCATTGCCGCAATTGCTCGATCAGCGCCGGATAGTCGAGCGCCGCATGCACCTGCTCCGCAGGATGGTAGGGAATCAAACTAGATGTCGCTGAAGTCCCCGTGGCGGCCCTTGCCTTCGGCGAACCGTTTTGCGCCGGCCGCACCTTCGGCGTGGAACGCCGGAATGCCGTTGTACCACTCGCGCCGCATGCCTTCGCGAATCGACAGGCCTTGCTGCGCATACACCGAGCGGCGATCGGCGCGCGTGCAGGCCTGCGGAAAGCGGGAAATCTCGTGCGCCATCGCTTCGGCAAACTCGCGCGACGTGCCATCGGGCACGACGTGCTCGCATGCGCCGATGCGCAGCGCCTCTTCCGCCGGCACCTTGCGTCCGGTGAGGATGATCTCGAGCGCGCGGCCGGTGCCGACGATGCGCGGCAGCCGCACGGTACCGCCGTCGATCAGCGGCACGCCCCAGCGGCGGCAATAGACGCCGAAGTACGCTGAGCGCTCCATCACGCGCACGTCGCACCAGAGCGCGAGTTCGAAGCCGCCGGCGACCGCCGGCCCCGCCACCGCGGCGATGACCGGCTTGTCGAGCTCGAGCCGCGTCGGGCCGAGCGGCCCTCGAGGGAGCTGCCCGTTCTCGCCGACGCGCTCATCGAGCGGATAGGCGATCTCGTCGAGGGGGGTCGGGTCCTTCAGGAGCGACGCGCCGAACTTCAGGTCCCAGCCGGCGCAGAACGCCCCGCCCTCGCCCCACAGCACGGCGACCGCCGCATCGCGGTCCCGATCGAACGAGACGAACGCGTCCACCAGCGCATTGGCGCTTTCGGGGTCCATCGCGTTCCTTGCCTCGCGACGCGAATGGATCACCGTCCACACCTTGCCTTTCTTCTCGACGCGAACGGCCATTGTCAGTCTCCCTTCTGCGAAGCTTCCAGCGCCTGGCCGAGGTCCCAGGTCAGGTCCTCGAGGTTCTCCAGTCCCACCGAGATGCGGATCATGTCGGGGCCGATGCCGGCGGCGATCTGCTCCTCGTCGGTGAGCTGCTGGTGCGTCGTGCTCGCCGGATGAATCACGAGGCTCTTGGCATCGCCGACGTTCGCCAGGTGCGAATGCAGCTTTACCGCCTCGATGAAGCGGCGTCCCGCCTGGCGACCGCCCTTGATGCCGAACGTGAAGATCGAGCCGGGCCCTTTCGGCAAATACTTCTGCGCGCGCTCGTAGAACGGGCTCGATTTCAGGCCGGCATAGTTCACCCAGGGCACCAGCGGGTGCTTCGCCAGCCATTCGGCGACCCCGCGGCCGTTCGCCGCGTGCCGCTCCATTCGCATCGAAAGGGTCTCCAGCCCCTGCAGGAACAGAAACGCGTTGAACGGGCTCATGCAGGCGCCCAGGTCGCGCATCATCTCGACCCGCGCCTTGAGGATGAACGTGAAGTTGCCGAACGTCTCCCAATAGCGCATGCCGTGGTAGCCCGGCGAGGGCTCGACCATCTCCGGAAACGTGCCGTTGTTCCAGGGAAACGTGCCGCCATCGACGATCACGCCGCCGATCGAGGTGCCATGGCCGCCGATGAACTTGGTCGCCGAGTGCACCACGATGTCCGCGCCATGCTCGAGCGGCCGGCACAGGTACGGGGTCGCAAACGTGTTGTCGATCATGAGCGGGATCTTGTGCGCCTTGGCGATCTGCGCTGCTTCGGCAATCGGGAAGATATCGGCCTTCGGGTTGCCGATCGTCTCGCCGTACAGCAGCTTCGTCTTCGGCGTGATCGCGCGCTCGAAATTGCGCGGATCCGCCGCATCGACGAACCTCACGTGGATGCCGAAGCGCTTGAAGGTCAGCGCAAACTGGTTGTAGGTGCCGCCGTAGAGTGTGTTCGACGAAACCATCTCGTCGCCCGCCTGCAGCAGCGTCGCAATGGCGACGAGTTGCGCCGCCTGGCCCGACGCAGTGGCGAGCGCGCCGACCCCGCCTTCGAGCGAGGCCACGCGCTCCTCGAACGCCGCCGTGGTCGGGTTCGAGATGCGCGAGTAGATGTTGCCGAACTTGTTGAGCGCAAAGAGGTGCGCCGCGTGCTCGGTGTCCTCGAACACGAACGACGTGCTCTGGTAGATCGGCACCGCGCGGGCCCCGGTCGCCGAATCCGGCGTCTGCCCGGCGTGCAGCATCCGCGTGTCGAATCCGAAATCGAATTTGTCGGCCATGGCGGCTCCTATTCGAACACGCACTCGAAGCGCTTCGCCGTGATCACGCCGGTGTGCAGGCCGACCACATCCAGGCCGTAGTCCTTCTTGCCGAAGAAGCGGCAATGCTCGATCTTCACGCAGCGATCGGCGACGACTTCCATTCCGGCGCGCGCGGCGGCCTTTGCGGCCTCCTCGTTGTGCACGCCGATCTGCATCCAGAACACCTTGGCGCCGATCGCCTTTGCCTCTGCAACGAGCGGCATCACCGTCTCGCCGCGGCGGAAGATGTCCACGATGTCCACCGGTTGTCCGATCTCCGCGAGCGACGAGTAGCAGCGCAAGCCGAGGATCTGGTCGGTGCCCGGGTTCACCGGGTACACGGTGTAGCCCTTGCTCTTCATGTGCACGAGCGCCCGATAGCTGGCGCGCGTCGGATTGCCTGAGACGCCGACCATCGCGATGCGACGGTACTTCGTGAGGAGGTCCCGCGTGCGGGAGGAAAGCTCGCCCGTCATGATGCCTGCGTAGTTCGCCATTTTCGTGTTCTCCTATCTTGCGGCGCGCGCGCGCCGGCCGTTCCCGGGTTGCGGAATCGGCTTCCCGCTGTCGCGCCATTGGACTGCCTCATGAAAACCATGCTGCTCGGCGTACTGCTTGAACCACAGCCCTTCCGGGGAATGCCGGGTGATGCCGTCGAAGAGCGTGGCGATCATCTGCGTGCTCGCGAGCCCCATGTTTTCGTAGGCCTGGTTGATCATCAGCTTTTGCATCATCAACTGGTTCTTCGGCACGCCGGCCATGCGTTTCGCAATCGCGTCGACCGCCCGATCGAGCTTCGATGCCGGCACCGCGTCGTAGACGAGGCCCCAGGCCTTGGCGGTCCTGCCGTCGATCGTGTCGCCGGTGAGAAGCATGCGCTTTGCCTTCTCGGCGCCCATCCGGTAGACCCACATCGCGGTCGTCGGACAGCCCCAGACGCGCGCCGGCATGTAGCCGATGCGCGCATCCTCCGCCATCAGCACGAGGTCGGCGCATAACGCGATGTCCGAGCCGCCGGCGACCGCGTAGCCGTGCACCTTGCAGAGGACCGGCTTCGCGCTGCGCCAGATCGAGAAGAAGTCGTCGGTGTTCTGCTTCATGCCCCGGT
>DASUMM010000194.1:0-2707 GCA_036277655.1 Burkholderiales bacterium
GCGCCGGGTGCGAACTTCATCAGCGACGTGACGACGCCCGTCTCCCGATCGACCAGCAGCGTCTTCATCTCGACCCCTTCGAAGCGGGTCTTCTCCCACGGCAGCTTCGAGACCTCGACGAAGCGAGAGGCGAGTGGCGGCAGGCTGGCATGCTCTTTTGCGTTCGGGGTCGCGCCGCTCATGGCTTGCGTTGCTCCCCGACCTTGACGATCTTCATGGTGTTCGTTCCTCCCGCCTTGCCGATCGGCTCGCCGATCGTG
Organism: Burkholderiales bacterium; assembly: GCA_036277655.1. Lineage (GTDB taxonomy): Bacteria > Pseudomonadota > Gammaproteobacteria > Burkholderiales > SG8-39 > 2-02-FULL-66-14. The sequence continues at coordinate 261 of DASUMM010000194.1, forward strand.
AGCACGATCATGTCGCCGTCCTTGACGACGCCGTTCTGGAAAAGCACCTTCTCGGCTTCCATCAGCAACTCTTCGCGATCGTTGCCGACGTACTTCACCATCAGCGGATAGACGTCGCGCATCAGCGCGCAGCGATAGCGCGTGCCGGTCTGCGAGGTGAGCGCATAGATCGGCACGCCGCAATTGAGGCGGCTCATCCAGAGCGCCGTCGAGCCCGACTCGGTCAGCGTGGCGATCGCCTTCGCCTTCAGGTGGAACGCGGTGAAGAGCGCCGCCATCGCGATCGACTGGTCGACCCGGGTAAACACGCGGTTCAAGAAATCCTGCTCCAGGTTGAGCGGCTGCGTCTGCTCGGCTTCCAGGCAGATCCGATGCATCGCCTCGATCACCTCGACCGGATAGCGGCCGCTCGCCGTCTCGGCCGAGAGCATCACCGCGTCGGTGCCGTCGAGCACCGCGTTGGCAACGTCGGACACTTCGGCCCGCGTCGGGATCGGGCTCGAGATCATCGACTCCATCATCTGCGTCGCAGTGATCGTCAACTTGTTCGCTTCGCGCGCAAGGCGAATCATCTTCTTCTGCAGCGCAGGGACGGACGCATCGCCGACCTCGACCGCGAGATCGCCGCGCGCGACCATGATTCCATCGCACGCATTCATGATGTCGCGCAGCGCATCGTTGGTGACCGCCTCGGCGCGCTCGATCTTGGCGATCAGGAACGCCTTGCCGCCGGAGGCCCGCAGCAGCTCGCGCGCCATGTACATGTCGGCGCCCGACTTCGGAAACGATACCGCGAGGTAATCGGCCTGCAGGCTGGCAGCGGTGCGAATGTCCTCGATGTCCTTCGATGTCAACGCCGGGGCCGAAAGGCCTCCGCCCTGGCGGTTGATGCCCTTGTTGTTCGAAAGATCGCCGCCATGGCGCACGACGGTGTGGATCTCTTCGCCGAGCACCTGCGTCACGTCGAGCACGATGCGCCCGTCGTCGAGGAGCAGCACCGAGCCCTGGGCGACATCGCGCGGCAACTCCTTGTAGTCGAGCCCCACGCGAGTGCCATCGCCGAGGGTGCAGGCCGCGTCGAGGATGAACTTCTGGCCCCGATCGAGCGTGGCCTTGCCGTCGCGGAATCGCCCGACGCGAATCTTCGGTCCCTGCAGATCGCACATGATGGCGACGGTGCGCCCGGCAGCGCGGGAAACCTCGCGCACCAGCTCGGCGCGCTTGCGGTGATCCTCCGCCGTGCCGTGCGAGAAATTGAGACGCACGACGTCGATCCCGGCGCGCACCATGCGCTCGAGCACGGCAGGATCGCTGGAAGCCGGGCCGAGCGTGGCGACGATTTTCGTGCTGCGAAGCATCACGCGATTCTATCCGCCGGCGCGCGCTTCCAGCGCAGCCACCGCCGGCAGCTTCTTGCCTTCGAGGAACTCCAGGAACGCACCGCCCGCGGTCGAGATGTAGCCGATGCGGTCGGCAATGCCGAACTTCTGGATCGCGGCAATGGTGTCGCCGCCGCCTGCGATCGAGAACGCTTTCGCCTCGGCGATCGCCCGCGCGATCGTCTCGGTGCCTTTCGCGAACGCATCGATCTCGAACATTCCGACCGGACCGTTCCAGACGATCGTGCCTGCGCTCTTCAGCGATTCGGCGAGCGCCGCTGCGGTTTTCGGGCCGATGTCGAGAATCATCTCGTCGGCATCGACCGCGCCTGCGTCTTTCACGGTTGCCCGAGCGCGCGCGGAGGCTTCCGGCGCCGCGACCACGTCCTGCGGCAACGGCACCTGGGTCGTGGCGAGAATTCGTTTCGCTTCCTCCACCAGCGTCGGTTCGGCGAGCGAGCGCCCGATCGGTCTGCCGGAAGCAAGCAGGAACGTGTTGAGGATCCCGCCGCCGACGATCAGGCGGTCGACCTTCTTCGCCAGCGCGCCGAGCACCTCGAGTTTGGTCGACACCTTCGCACCGCCAATCACCGCGACGAGCGGCTTGGCCGGATTGGCGAGCGCTTTCCCGAGCGCATCCAGCTCTGCCGCCATCAGCGGGCCTGCGCAGGCAACCGGAGCGAACCGCGCAATGCCGTGCGTCGTTGCTTCGGCGCGGTGCGCGGTACCGAACGCATCGTTCACATAGACGTCGCACAGCGAGGCCATCTTGCGGGCGAGCGTCTCGTCATCGGCCTTTTCGCCCCTGTTGAAACGGCAGTTCTCGAGCAGCACGAGCTCACCCGGTGCCACGGCGACACTCTCCACCCAGTCGCGCAGCAGAGGCACCGGCCGCTGGAGCAGCTCGCCCAGGCGCCTGGCGACCGGCTCGAGCGAATCCGCGGGCGTCGGCGCACCTTCCTTCGGGCGGCCGAGGTGGGACGTGACCATCACCGCAGCGCCCGCCTTCAGCGCCATCTCGATGCCGGGGATGGAGGCGCGGATGCGTGTGTCATCGGTGATCGCGCC
>DASUMM010000195.1:0-6760 GCA_036277655.1 Burkholderiales bacterium
AGCATCTCGGCTGCCGTCACGACGCCCTGGCCGCCCCGCCCGTGGATGCGCACCTGGAACATGGATCGAAATTCGCTCAACGTCTTTCTATCCCGGCGGTACCCACTGCCCGTTGACTTGCGTCAAACCTGATACCGTCCCGTCCCGAGATGCGCATCGCCTGGCTCCTGCTTTCGCTCGGACTTGCGTCCGCGGCATCGTTTGCGCAGACCGAGCCGGAGCCGCCGACCGGCCGCGAAGAAAGGCAAGCGGTCTTCGCGTCGCGCTTTCTTGCGGTGACGGCGAACCCGCACGCGTCCGATGCCGCCGTGCAGATCCTGCGCGCCGGCGGCAGCGCGCTCGATGCCGCGATGGCGGCGCAGATGGTGCTGGGCCTTGTCGAGCCGCAGTCTTCCGGCATCGGCGGCGGGGCGTTCCTGCTGCACTGGTCGAATGCGGAGCGGCGCGTTCAAGCGTACGACGGCCGCGAGACGGCGCCGCAAGGCGCCACGTCACGGCGCTTTCTCGATGCTTCCGGGCAACCGCTTTCCAGGGACCTCGCGATCCGCAGCGGCGCTGCCGTCGGCGTTCCGGGCGTGCTGCGCATGCTCGAGCTTGCTCATCGCGCCCACGGGCGGCTGCCGTGGCCGCAGCTTTTCCAGCCAGCAATCACGCTCGCCGAAGCCGGCTTTCCCATCTCGCCGAGGCTTCACCGGCTGCTCGCACGCGAGCGCACGCTTGCGAGCGATCCCGCGGCGCGCGCGCTTTATTACCTCGCCGATGGAACGAGCAAGCCGGTCGGCGCCCTGGTCCGCAATCGCGAATACGCCGCGACGTTACGCGCGATTGCCGATGGCGGCGCCGACGTTTTGCATTCCGGACCGATCGCCGAGGACCTGGTGCGTGCGGTGGCGGGCCATCCCCGTCCCGGGGACCTTGCGCTCGAGGATCTCGCGGGCTATCGCGCGATCGAGCGCGCGCCGGTGTGCGGCGGCTATCGCGCATTCCGGATCTGCAGCATGGGGCCACCAAGCTCCGGAGGAATCGCGGTGCTGCAGCTGCTCGGCATTCTCGAGCGCACGCCGTTTGCCACTTCGCCGCCGCATTCCGCCGACGCGGTTCATTACTTCTCCGAAGCCGCCCGCCTCGCGTATGCCGACCGCGCGCGCTACATCGCCGATCCTGCATTCGTCGCGCAGCCGGTCGAAGGCTTGCTCGATCCGGCGTACTTGGGCGAGCGCGCGCTGCTGGTCGGTCCGCGTTCGATGCTGCGTGCGCAGCCAGGCGTGCCGCGCCATGCCGAGGCTCGGCTCGATGAAATCCTGGAGAGCGAAACCGCGGGCACCAGCCACTTATCGATCGTCGATGGCGATGGCAATGCGGTGGCATTGACGAGCACGATCGAAGACGCTTTCGGCAGTCGCATCCTGGTGCGCGGGTTCCTGCTCAACAACCAGGTCACCGATTTTTCGCTCGGTCCGGAGACCGGGGTCGGCGCGATCGCGAATCGACTGCAGGGCGGCAAGCGGCCGCGCAGCAGCATGGCGCCGCTCTTCGTCTTCGACGCGCAGGGAGAACTGCGCATGATCGCAGGCTCGCCTGGCGGCCCGGCCATCATCAACTATGTTGCGAAGGCGCTCATTTCGGTGCTCGACTGGGGGCTCGATGTGCAGGAAGCAGCCGCGGCGCCGAACTTCGGCAGCCGCAACGGCCCGACCGAACTCGAGCGCCGCACGCGCTACGAAGAGCTAGCAGCGCCTCTGCGAGAACGCGGACACGAAGTGCTGCTCCTCAACCTGACGAGCGGCCTGCATCTGATCGAGAAAGTGCCGGGGGGCTGGCGTGGCGGGGCGGATCCAAGGCGCGAAGGAGCTGCGCGAGGTAACTGAATAAGCGATCCGTAAGTCCACGGTAAGCGGGCAATCAGGGTCGACCGCCGAGGATGGGCTCGCAAGCCCAACCCATCCAGGAGGTCTCAGATGAAAACATCCCTTGGCGCTGCTCTCTCGACTGCGGCGTTGGCCCTTTCTGCATGCGTCGCCGTGCCGGTGGGCCCGGACGGCCAGTTGTATCTGTACCCGCCTGGCGTTGCACCCGGCGCAATCGCCCCGGGCGGTTCGATGTACGCCGACCCTCGCGCGCCTCAGGTTCCGGCGACGCTCCCGGCCCGCCTTTATCCCGCGAACGACGCCGCAACGCATACCGGCATCGTGACCGGAACGGTCACCAACATGATGACCGGCAAGGGTCGGTTCCAGCTGCAGTACATGGGCGAAGTGCTCGTCGGAGAGGCCACCCGGACCGGCGAGAACCGCGGCATCGCGAGCGCCTATGGTGCAGGCGGCACGCACATGAGCTGCGAATACCAGATGAATACGCCGCGCCAGGGAGTCGGCACCTGCGTGTTCTCCAACGGCGCGCAATATCGGGTGCATATCGGCACATGACGGGCCGCGCGGGGAAGACCATGAAAACGCACGCGCTTCTGCCTGTGACGCTGGCGATGGTCGTGCTGCAGGGCTGCGCCACGATCACTTCGTCGGAGATGCAATCGCTTTCGCTGACGACGCAGGCGGCTGACGGCAGCCCGATAGAAAAAGCGAGCTGCGCCTTGCGCAACGACAAGGGCAGCTGGATTGCCGAATCGCCCGGCCTCGTCCCGGTTCGCCGCTCTGGCGAGGATCTGGTCGTGGAATGCCGCAAGGAGGGCTATCCGGACGGTATCCTGCGCGCCGTTTCGCGCGCCGCCATCGGGATGTTCGGCAACATCATCTTCGGTGGCGTCATTGGCGCCGTCGTCGACCACAGCAAGGGAACGGGCTACGACTATCCGAGCCGGCTGCCGGTGAAGATGGGCGCCTCGATCGTCGTCGATCGGCTCGAGGAGCCCGTCGGCCCCTCGGCCGGCGATTCGCCGGCCGCAGGTCTAAACTCTCCGTCGACGGATCCAGGGGGGCGCGCCAATTCCGGAGAAACCGTTGTCCGCTGACCGTGCCGAGCGCACCGTCGCCTTTGCGAAGACGACACGTCCGTCGACCAGCGCGCTCGTGCCGCGGGAGCGATTGTTTGCGCGGATCGATGCACCGGGCCGCAAGATCGCATGGATCTCGGGGCCGCCGGGATCGGGCAAGACGTCGCTCGCCGCGAGCTACGTCGAGGCACGCCGCCTGCGCTGCGTGTGGTATCAGCTGGATGCCGACGACGCCGATCTCGCGACTTTCTTTCACTACCTCGCCCACGCGGCGCGCAAGCTCGAAGATGGGCGCGCGCGGGAAGCAGTGTCGACGGGGGCCGGCGATCACGGCGCGCAGGCGCGCAAGTTCTTCCGCCAGTTCTTCTCTCGAGCGAAAGCGCCGTTCGTGCTGGTGCTCGACAACCTGCATGCAGTGCCCGCAGAGAGCGATCTGCATGCGGCGCTCGAGGCTGCGTTCACGCAGGTACCGAAGGGAAGCCTGATGCTCGTCACGAGCCGCGGCGATGCGCCGGCAACGCTCGCGCGTTTTCGCGTCAGTGGCGAGATGGTGTGCATCGGCGCGCACGAGCTCGATTTCGCGCCGCCGGAGCTCGCCGAAATCGTCAAGTTGCGTGGTGGCTCGCCCGATGCCGGGCAGCTGAGCGAGCTTCACGAACGGACGCGAGGATGGGCCGCCGGCGCCGTGCTGATGCTCGAGCACTGGAAGCTGTCCGGACGCATGGCGGAGGTGCCGGGCGACGCGACCCCGCGCGTCGTCTTCGATTACCTGGCGGGCGAGATCTTCGAGCGCTTCGAGCCGGCGACGCGGCAGTTCCTGCTGCGGATCGCATGCCTGCCGCGGATGAGCGCCGAAGTGGCGCAGGCCCTTTCGGGCGAAGCGAAGGCCGGCCGCCTGCTCGTCAACCTGGCGCTGAATCACTATTTCGTCGACGAGATCGAGTCGGAGGAAGGGCGCGTGTTTCAGCTGCACCCGCTGCTGCGCGATTTCCTCCGGCGCCGTGCTGCCGAAGAACTCCCTGAGGCGCTCGGGGCGCCGGTGCTCGAGCGCGCGGCACGGCTGCTGCGCGAGGCAGGCCAGCCCGAGGATGCGGTTGCGCTCTGCATGGAGTGCGGCGACTGGCCTGGCGTTGCGCAAATCGCTGCCGAGCAGGCGGACGCGCTGCTCCAGCAGGGCCGCGGGGAGCTTCTTGCGAGCTGGATTGAATCGCTGCCGCGGGAGAACGTGGAGGCCGCTCCTGCGTTGCTCTACGCACTCGGGAGCGCACGGCTGCGCAGCGTGCCGCGCGCCGCACGGCGATACTTCGAGAAGGCGTTCGAGCATTTTCGCAAGGCTGGCGACCAAGTGCGCAGCGCGCAGAGCGCACGCGGCGTCATCGAAGCAATCCTCTTCGAGTTCGACGACCTGGCGCCGCTCGATCCGTGGATCGGCGTGCTTGCCGATGCGCTGCGCCGCAGTCCGCCTTTATTGCCGCCCCACAGCTTCGCGCAGGCTGCAGTGGCGCTTGCCTGGGCGCTCGTTCATCGTCAGCCCGCGAGCCCGGACCTGGATCGGTTTCTTGCCGCTGCGGGTCGCGCAATCGGCGAAGGCGACACCGATCCCGAATTGCAGATCGAGATTGCGCTGGTGCGGGCCATCGCCGCATTGCTGCGGGGCGCCCCGGCATTGTCGGTGAGTTGCTTCGACGCCTTGCAGGCAAGTGGCGAGCGGGGCGCAACTGCGCTCGCTCTGGTGGAGGCATCGCAACACCTGATTGCCGGGGCGAACGAAGCAGCGCTCGCCGTAGCCAGGAAGGCGTTGGCCGGCGAGGCGGCTGCCGCTCGCACACCGTGGCTGCGCGCGCTCCTTGTCGCGGCAGCGCTCGGCACGGACGAGCGGGATCTCGCGCGAGGCGAGTTGCAACGCCTCGAGACCGAGCATCAAGAGCGCCGCGGACATCGGGCGCTCGAGCGCTATCTGCGCGGCTGGCTTGCAGTGCGCGAAGGCGATTCGAGCGGCGCAACGCGCGAGGCGCGCGCGGCCGCCGAAACCGCGCTCGAAGCCGGTCTGCCATGGCTGGAAGCGCTCGCGCGTGCGGCGCTTGCTCGCCTGCTCGCCGAGGCTGGCGATCGCCGCGGACGCGAGGCCCAGGCGCGCGCCGCCGACGCGCAAGTCGAGCGGCTCGCGAGCCCTCTGTTGACTTATTGCACCCAGCTCGCGAACGCCCAGGCTGCGATCGTCAATGAAGAAGAAGGCGGCGCACTCGCTGCGCTGAAGCAGGCGTTCGCGCTTGGGCGCGAGCACGAATACCGCAATGCGCCGTGGTGGCGCTCGCAGGAAGTCGGCGATTTGTGCGCCATCGCCTTGCGCCATGCAATCGAGCCGGAATACGCGCGCACGCTCGCCCGCCTGCGCAGGCTGGTGCCGCATGCGCCGCCGTTACGGCTGCGCGACTGGCCGTGGCCGTTCCGCATTCGCACGTTCGGCGGATTCGGGATGCTGCGCGGCGCGGCCCCGGTGGAGTTCGGCGGCAAAGGGCCGGGCCGGCCGCTGGAACTGCTCAAGGTCCTGATTGCGATGGGCGGCCAGAACGTGCGCGCCGATCAGCTTGCGGACGCGCTGTGGCCGCACGCGGAAGCCGACTTCGCCCACAAATCGTTTACCGCCGCGCTGCATCGCCTGCGGCGCCTTTTCGGCGATGACGAAGCGCTCACGCTGCGTGACGCCCGCCTGAGCCTCAATCCGGCGCTCGTGTGGCTCGATTGCTGGACGCTCGAGCAGACGCTCGCCGAACTCGACGAGACGCTTCGCCTGCCGGGTGCGCAGAGAGCGTCGAGCGTGCTCGATGCGCTCGCGGCGGAAGCGTTATCGCTCTACCGCGGACCGTTCCTGCCCGATGAGTCGGAGCATCCAGCCTTCCTTGCGTGGCGCGAGCAGGTGCGCGCCCGCTTGCTGCGCTCGCTTTCGCGCCTCGCCCGCCAGCGCGAAGCCGAGGGGCAGCGCGAGGCGGCCGCCGAGTGCTATCAGCGCGTCATCGAGGTGGATGACCTGTTCGAGGCACCGTACCGGTATCTGATGCAGTGCCTGCAGCGGGGTGGCGAGGCAGGCGAAGCGCGCAACGCCTACGAACGGCTGCGCACCGTGCTTTCGACGAAACGCAAGATGCTGCCATCGGCCGAGACGCAGGCGATTTACGCAAGTCTCGGGCAGCCCGGCGCGAGTTGACGGCGTTCAGCGTTTTGCCTGCGCGGCGCGCTCGCGCTCGTACTCCGACCAAATCTTGTCCAGAGCGAAGCGCACGCCGCTCGGAGGCGGGTATTCGCGCCGCGGTACGCCCGGACGCTCGACGATTTCCCGCATGCGCGTGGTGAGCGAAATCTGCGAGCCGTTGTTCGGCGCCGGCAACACCGTGGCGTTGATGACGATCACGTAATCGTCCGGCTCGAAGCGGATCTGCTTGCAATACTCGCCGAGGGTGGGGCACAGGATCGAGGCCATCATCGGTCCGTCTTCCTGCACGACGCGCCGCCATTCCTCCGTGTTGAGCGGCCGCGGCGCAGGCGCCGCGACGGTCAGCATGCCGGCGTCGATGTCGCGGCTCTCCACGATCATGCCGAGCCTCCGCAATGCCGCGTCCAGCGCTTGAAAGGCGACCGCGCGGCCGGCAGGATCGAGCCGAGTGCCGCGCTCATCGAGGATGCGCTCGTAGGCCTCCTGGAAGGCCTTGTTGAGGCGGGTCAGCGCATCGTGCAGTTGCGCGGCCGTCGGTGGCGACGCCGGCCTCGAGGGGGCAGCGGGTGGCGGCTCGGGCTTCGTCGAGGTCAGCGGCG
>DASUMM010000196.1:0-3665 GCA_036277655.1 Burkholderiales bacterium
CGCGCCGCGCAGGACGCAGCGATTTGCGACGTCGTGAAACTGCAGGAGCAGTGCGGCCTGCAGATCGTCACCGACGGGGAGTTCCGCCGCATCTCGTACTGGGAGAAGTTCGTGCGCCTGACCGACGGGCTCGAAGTGCGCGATGCGCTGTTTCGCTTCCACGACGCGCACGGGCACGAATCGGACTTCACTGCGCCGTACGCGGCGGCGAAAGTCGGCCGCAGCGCGCCGATCACGCTCGACGAATTCGAGTTCGTGAAGGGCCTCACGTCGGGCATGGCGAAAATCACGATGCCCGCGCCCTCGACGATGCACCTGTATCGCTATCGCAGTTTCGCCGATCCCGCCGCCTATCGCGACCCGCGCGCGTTCTTCGCCGACCTCGGCAAGGTCTACCAGGCTGAGATCGCCGATCTCGCCCGCGCCGGCTGCCGCTATGTGCAGATCGACGAAGTCGCGCTCGCGATGCTGTGCGATCCGGCTGCGCGCGAGAAGGTCCAGGCCGACGGCTTCGATCCCGAGCAGCTCGTCGATCTGTACGTCGATGCGCTCAACGAGGCGGTGAAGGGTGTGCCCGCCGGCGTGATCGTCGGCGTGCACATGTGCCGCGGCAACTACAAGGGCATGTACCTTTCCGAGGGCGGCTACGATTCGGTCGCCGAGAAGCTCTTCGGCCGCGCCAACGTGAACCACTTCCTGCTCGAGTTCGATACCCCGCGCGCCGGCGGCTTCGCGCCGCTGCGCTTCGTGCCGAAGACGAAGGGCGTCGTCCTCGGAATGGTGAGCAGCAAGACCGCGCAACTGGAGCCACTCGATACGCTCAAGCGCAGGGCGGACGAAGCGGCGAAGTACGTCGACCCGCAGCGCCTCGCCATCAGCCCGCAGTGCGGCTTCGCAAGCACCATGGGCGGCAACCCGGTGAGCGAAGACGACGAGCGCGCGAAGCTGCGCCTCTGCGTCGAGGCGGCGCGAGCGATCTGGGGGTCTTAGGCGAGCGAAACGCCGATCGCGGCGCCCACGCCGTAGGTGATCGCGGCGGCGGCCGCGCCAATCAGCACCTGCCGCACGGCGGAATACACGGCGCTGCAGCGGGCGATGGCCTCGCGCGGCGGTGCGCTCGGCTCTTCGCTGCTCAAGCGATCCAGAAATAGCGTGCCGGGGGCTTGCCGATCGGCAGCATGTCGACCGGAACCTGCTCGCCCTTGCGGCGAAAGCGCGCTTGAACGACGTTCCAGTAGCCGCGCTCGCGCTGCAGCTCGACGGTGGCGTAGCCGACGCCGCGCCTGCCAGTGACGATCAGCTCGAGGCTCGCGCGATCCTCCGGCCGCGGGAAGTCGAGCAGCTGGTCCCAGTCGAACGCGAGGCGCACGCTGGTGACGCGGCCGATGCGCGACTCGATTGCCGGATGGTCCGAGACGAAGCGCTCTGCGCGCCCGTACGGACCGCCGTGCCCGACGGCCCACCATGCGATCGGGATCATCGCCAGCGCGCACAGGAATGCGGTCCACGCGACGCTGCGAACTTTCGCGCTCATCTGGCGCTCGCGTAGCGGCGGTCGGCGAGCACCACCGAGGTCTCGATCTGCCGCAACGGGATGGACCAGTACTTGCGCAGCAGCGCTTCCTTCTGCGGCTCGGAGACCAGCGTGTAGCCGTGGCGCTGGTAGAACGAGATCGCCCAGCTGGCGTCTTTCCAGGTCCCGATCAGGATCGGCTTCGCCGCCAGCTTCTCGATATGGCGCAGAAGCTGCGAGCCGACGCCCTTGCGTTGCAGCGCGGTCGGCACGTAGGCATGGCGTACCAGCGCAACGTCGCCCTTGTCCTGGATTCCCATCACGCCGAGCGGGCGGCCGTCTTCTTCGCCGACCCAGAAGCGAATGCCATCGGCGATCTCGTGCGCGAGCTCGTCCATCCGCATGTAGGGCTCGTGCCAGCAGTCGGCCGGGATGACGCCTTTGTAGGCCTGCGCTGCGTCGTTCACGATCGCGTAGATCGCATCGACGTCGGCCGGGCGGCTGGCGCGGATGTCCATCCGCTAGCCACCCGCCCGCTCAGGCGCCCGCCGAGCGCGGCTCGTTTTTCTTCGCGCCGCGAAGATTGAGGAAGAAAAGGCCGAATTGGAGCGCGATGAGCGCATAGGCGCCATCATGCCATCCCCAGACGGCCCACAGCACGTTGCTCGCGAGGAAACACCAGAAGCCCCAGCTTCGCTTGCGGCGCGATTGCGACGCGACCAGCCATGCGGCGAGGAGCGTCGTCACCATGGCCGGCCATTGCAGCGCGTCGAGGAACGCATCCATGGCTCAGGGCTTCCCCGCCGGCAGCTCCTCGCCGTCCTTGGTGTAGGCCGGCGGAACGTAGACGTTGAGCGTGCGCAGCAGCGCGCGGCCGGTGTTGCGCACCTCGTGGCGGTCCTTGCGCTCGATCAGGAGCAGGGTGCCGGCGCGCAACCGGCGACGCCGGCCGTTCACCAGCGCGAGCCCGGTGCCGGAGATCACGAACAGCCACTGGTCGGCCGCGCGATGCCGGTTGGACGGGTTGCCCTCGGCGTCGCCCGGCTCGAGAACCATCTCGGCCGCCTGGCTGCGGCGGTTGCCGAACGCGACGCGAAAGCCTTTGCCGAAACGCAGTTGCTTGCTTTTCATGCCCTTAGGAGTGCGCCGCGCGGCGAGAGGTTCACCGCGCGAGCGCCGGCTACGCCGAACGGCGCGTGCGGAACGTGATCGAGGTCTTTGCCGCGATGCGATCCCTCAGCGGCAGCAGGAACTTACGCGGCTCGTCAGCCGAGCAGGCCGGGATTGCGTTTCCACACGGCGAAGGTGAGCGCAGTGGCGAAACTCACCCATGCAAGGTAGGGAACGAGCAGCGCTCCGGCAATGGGGCGGATGCGCCAGAAGAGCAGCATCGTCACCGCAATGAGCGCCCAGAGCACGAGAATCTCGCCGAATGCTGCTGCGCCTTGCCGCCAGGCGAAGAAAAGCCAGGTCCAGAGCGCATTGGCGGCGAGCTGCACGACATAAATCGACAGCGCGACCCGGGTTTCGCCGAATCGGCGCTCCCGCCAGACGAGCCACGCAGCGACCCCCATCAGCAGGTAGAGCAGGGTCCAGACCGGTGCGAACAGCCAGCCAGGGGGCGCCCACGCCGGGCGAGCGAGCTGGCCGTAGAAGCTGCCGGCGTTGGCGGAGGCGATGGCGCCAAGCCCGGCCGCTACGAAGGTAATTGCGAGCCAACCGAGAAGGCCAGCGACGTTCTTCACTCCGTCCCCGTGCGGAGCTTCAGGTCTTTCAGCACTCGCAGCACGATGTCAGGATCGACTTGCGCGTGATAGTTGAAGTGAAGCCGGCAGCTTCCATCCTGCTGCTCGAGCTGCGACCACGGCGGTTCCTGCCAAGGGACGAGGCGCGGCCCAGGCCATTGCTGCGCGACCACGGCGAGTGGCACGCCCGAAGCGACCGACCAGGCCGCCTCTCCGCCGGCAATCCTCGCGAGATATCCGTTTGCGACGATTCGTGCGATCGCCGCGAGCGGCGACGGATCGTCCGCGAACGAGAAGACGCGCTCGTGCGGCGCATCGACATCGTCACCGGCCGCGACGCTGTCGCGCGTGACCCGGATCCTGAGCGTCATCGGGCGGCCTCGATGCGGATTCGCAGGCGCGCAAGG
>DASUMM010000197.1:0-3477 GCA_036277655.1 Burkholderiales bacterium
GCGATGCACAGCGTCTCGGCGAGCAGGTCCGGCGGATAGAGCTGCGCGAGCCGCGCACGCAGGCGCAGGTGGCGCTCGCCGTTCGGATGCAGCTCACGTCCGCATTCGCCGACCTGTTTCCCGAGACGGATCGCGGTGAGCGCGTCTTGCAGCCTGCGGCGCGAGCGCACGTGCATGTGCACGTCGCCCGCAGCGACGAGCGGCAGGCCGCTGCTCGCCGAAAGCTCGCGCAACTCGGCCAGGCGAGCTTTGTCGTTCGGGCCGCCATGCAGCTCGACGGCGATCCAGGTGCGACCGGGGAAAATCGGCACCGACCCGATTCCTTTTCCAGGAGCAAGGAGCAGAAGAGCTTCGCTGTCGCGCAATGCTTCCAGTTCGGCGGGCGCAAGCGAATACGCTCCTTTCCTGCCGCGCCTGCGCGCCGTGGTGATCACCGAGGCGATGGCGCCGTACGACCGGCGATCGGTCGCGAGCAGCACGGCTTTCGATCCGTCCCCAAGGCGCAGCTCGGTGCCGGCGATCAGCTTCAGCTGGTGCCGCTTCGCCGCCACGTGCGCGCGCACGAGACCGGCGAACGAGCATTCGTCGGCGATCGCGAGCGCCGCATAGCCGAGCGCAGCCGCGCGCTCGACCAGCTCCTCCGGGTGCGAGGCGCCGCGCAGAAACGTGAAGTTCGACAGGCAGTGCAGCTCCGCGTAGGCCGGAAGCTCAGGAAAAGATGCCATGCTGGTACCAGCCGTCGGCTGCGCGGTAGATCCAGGCGAGCGAGCCGTCGCCGCCGCGCGCGATGTAGTAGTCGCGCCGCGCATCCTCGCCGTCCCACCAGCCCGATTCGATCCGCTCGGGCCCGGCGAGCAGCGCAAACTCGCCTTCGGCGAGGCGCCGCGGCGTCTCGAGCAGCCAGAGCGGACGCGGCTCGCGCACTTCGATCTGCGTCGGGGAAGCCCCCGGCTCGATCGAACGCCATGCGCGCTCCGGACGGTGCTCCGAGTGCACGGCGAGCCCGTGCACGGCGCCATTGCCCAGGCGCGCGGCGAGACGCTCGACGAGCCGCATCCAGTCCTCGCCGGCGCTGCGCGCATCGCGGAAAAGCGCCGCGGACGCACCCGGCAACGGCTCAAGCGCATCGGCTTCCAGCCCGATCGCTTCAGCCGGCGCGGCGAGCGGCATGCGCTGCAATTTTTCGCGCAGCAGCGCAAGAAAGTGCGACGCCTGGCGCGAAGGCAGGCTGAGGTTCACCTCGATGCGGGTGGGCGATGCACGCTCGTGCTCCATTGCCAGCGTGAAGCCGCGCACGCCGGCCTGGCGCGCGGCGAGGAACCCCTCGAACTGCGCGAGGAGGCGCCGTGCGGCAAAGAGCACGCCTTCGGCCTCGCTCACCGGCGCGGGCAGCTCAAGCCGCGCCGCAAAGCGCGCCGGCGGCACGAAATACGCGCGCGGCTCGGGAATTCTGCCGAGCGCTCGATCGAGGTCGTCGAGCAACGCGCGGCCGAAGCGCAGCGCGATGCCATCGCGCGGCAGCCGCGCAAGCTCGCCCACGGTGCGGATGCCAAGCCCGTGCAGCAGCGCGAGCGCATCGTCTCCCGCCCGCGTCACTTCGATCGGCAGCGCATCGAGTGCAGCGCCGCCGCCGGCTGCGCGCCACAGCGCGGCGCGGGCGGTGCTCGCAAACGCGATCGACGCCCCGAAGCCGAGCTCGGCGAGCCCGCGCTTCAGGCGGGCTTTCAGTCCTCCGAGCCCGCCGAATAATCGGAGGCTCCCCTGCACTTCCGCCGCCAACGCCTCCGGCGGCTCGAGCGTCACCCGCGGGGTGAACTGCGCGAGCCAGGTGGCGGCCGCCGCGAGCGCTTCCCGCTCGGCTTCAGGCGGCGCATGCCCGCGCGCGAGCGCCTGCGACCGCAACCGGGGAAAGTGAAGTGCCGCCCACAGCATGGACGGGCCTCCGTACGGAGAGGGTGAGCGCCGGGGCGAGCGGCACGCCGCGCCGCTTGAGAATTTTCGCTTCCAGATGCCCGTCGCGCCCTTCGAGTGAGAGCCGCAGCACGGCGGGCGAGGCTTCGCCCGCCGCCGCAGGCGGGCGAAAAAGCACTGTGAAGCCGGGGCTCGATTCGGCGGCGACCGCGAGCCGGCGCAGATCGATGTAGCGCACGCGCGAAAGCCACGCGAGCAGCGCATGGCAGGTGCCGGCGCGCAGCACCTGCTCGGCCGCCCACAGCGCATCGCGCCGTCCCGGCGCCCGCACCACGGTGAGAAATTCGAGCCGGATTCCCGCCGCGGCGAGCGCTGGCGCATAAGGAATGTGCGGCGGAGCGAGCCAGGCGATGCGCTTTCCTTCCGCCGTCAGGCGCGCGAGTGCCGGCAGCACCACCTGCAGCTCGCCCATGCCCTCGCGCGCGGCGAGGATTTCCGTAAGTGCGCTGGATGGCCAACCGCCCCCCGGCAGCTCGGCGTCGAGCGAAGCAAAGCCGCTTGGCACGACCGGCTTGCCGGAAGCGGCGGGAGCGCCGCCGCGCCAGACGCTATGCTGCTGGAGGAGTTCTTCGAGGGCCATCGGGAGGATGTACTGTACGCATGTACAGTACCGCACCCGCCCGCCTGCGCGCAAGCCCTCGGCCTACTTCAGCCCGCGCTTCACTGCCTTCAGGATGCGCGCGTCGGCGAAGCCGAGCTTCGCCATCACCGGCGCGCGCTCGAACATCTCCTCGTAGCGGCGGATCAATCCGCGTTCGAGCGTGCAGCAGCTGATGCCGGAAAAACCCACGCGCTTGCCGGCGCTTTCGGGGAGCTTCGAGACGTAGGAGAACTCGTAGCGTGCGTAACCGAGGCGGCCGTCCGAGACCGCATCCGAAAGCGTCCACGTGAAATCCTGCGCGTCGCGGTAGAAGAACTCGCGCACCATGCGCGCGATCTCCGCGCGCCCGCGGAATTCGCCGTAGAAGCCGTCGTGGTAGACGCCGTCGGGAAGGAAGCACGCAGCCGCGGCATCGAAGTCGCCGCGGCAGATTGCCGAGGTCATGCGCGCGAGCAGCGCGCCGAAGGCTTCGCTCGGGCTCATGGCAGGCGCGTTATTTCACCGCGCACTCGAGGGCGTTCGTCCCACCGACGCCCTCGCCGCCCTTGTTTGCGGCAATCGCGTTGGGCATGGTGACGCGGATGCCGCGTTCCGCCGGCACGAGCTCCGGAAGCACGTTGGCGTTCGGCAGATAAGCGAATTGGCCGGCGGTGAATTCCGACGTGCCGGCCGCATTCGTGAGCGTGATCGCTCCCGAAGCGACGTCCACGTGCAGCCCGTCCGCCGGCGCTCTGCCCGAGATCGTCGGCACATCGCCGCAATTTCCCTGGCAGAACAGCGCGCCGAAATGGGTGCCGCGGATGCCGATGGTCGCCGTAGGCGCACGAAGGGCGATCCGGTCGCGGTTGCGCTTGGCGATCAGTCCCGTGACCATGCGCATGCCGCCCTTGAGGATGCTCAGCAGG
>DASUMM010000198.1:0-5586 GCA_036277655.1 Burkholderiales bacterium
CGCTTCAGATCCATCGGGTTCATGCCGGAAGCGACATACTTCATGCCTTCACGCACGATCGCCTGCGCGAGCACGGTAGCCGTGGTGGTGCCGTCGCCGGCGACGTCGGACGTCTTGGAGGCGACTTCCTTCACCATCTGGGCGCCCATGTTCTCGAACTTGTCCTTCAGCTCGATTTCCTTGGCGACCGATACGCCGTCCTTGGTGACGGTGGGAGCGCCGAACGAGCGCTCGAGCACGACGTTGCGGCCCTTCGGCCCCAGCGTGACCTTGACCGCATCGGCAAGGATGTTCAGCCCGTGAACCATCTTGCCGCGGGCGCTTTCGTGGAAACGTACTTCTTTGGC
The DNA here is from genome assembly GCA_036277655.1 of Burkholderiales bacterium. Taxonomy (GTDB): domain Bacteria; phylum Pseudomonadota; class Gammaproteobacteria; order Burkholderiales; family SG8-39; genus 2-02-FULL-66-14. The sequence goes on from DASUMM010000198.1 coordinate 348, forward strand.
GGGCATTGCTTTCTCCTGTCTATGAATTCGTGGCTCAGTTGCCTTCGATCACGCCCATGATGTCTTCCTCGCGCATCACGAGGAGCTCATCGCCCTTGACCTTCACGGTCTGCCCCGAGTACTTGCCGAACAGCACGCGGTCGCCGACTTTCACGTCGAGCGCGATCAGCTTGCCGTCGTCGGTTTTCTTGCCCTTGCCCACGGCGACGATTTCGCCCTGGTCGGGTTTCTCGGCAGCGGTATCGGGGATCACGATCCCGCCGGCGGACTTGCGTTCCTCATCGATGCGCTTGACGATCACGCGATCATGCAGAGGACGAATTTTCATGCGCTATCTCCGTTATGATGAATAAATTCAAAAACAATGAGTTACTAGCACGCCGACCTGACCGAGGTGACCTGTTAGCACTCCCTGTAGGTGAGTGCCAATGATAAAGGCATGGACGCCGGCTTTCAAGCCCAAGGTGGATTCTGCAATGCAAAAGAAATGAATGTGAGCGCACGCTCACTAATTGTTGCGGCCCTTCTGGTAGCCCTGCCGGCTGCCGCGCAGGAAGCCTGGCCACCGGCAATCCAGCAAGCGCTGCGCGCGGCCGGAATCCCGGCCTCGAGCACCGCCGGCATGGTCCAGCCACTCGATGGCGGCGCTCCGCTTCTCCGCGTGAACGAAACGGTGGCGCTCAATCCGGCCTCGGTCATGAAGCTGGTGACCACGTATGCCGGCCTCGAACTGCTGGGGCCTGCTTTCCGCTGGCACACCACGGCGCACCTCGGCGGACCGCTGCGCGAGGGCGTTCTGGAGGGCAGCCTCATCCTGCGCGGCACCGGCGACCCGAAGCTCACGTTCGAGAGCTTCTGGCTGCTGCTGCGCGCCTTGCGCGATCGCGGATTGCGCGAGATTCGCGGCGACCTGGTGCTCGATCGCTCGCACTTCGACATGGGCGCTCACGACCCTTCGCGCTTCGACGCCGAGCCACTGCGCCCTTATAACGTCGGCCCGGATGCGCTGCTCGTGAGCTTCAAGGCGGTCAGCTTCCAGTTCGTGCCGGACGCCGAGCGCGCCGCCGTGCTGGTGATTGCGCAACCGCGTCCGGTGCCGCTCGACGTGATTTCGGCGCTCCGCATCTCGAACGGGCCGTGCGGCGACTGGCGCGAGAAGATTCGCGCCGACTTCCAGGTGGCGCCGAAGGTGCGGGCGCTTTTCACCGGCGACTATCCCGCGAGCTGCGGCGAGCGCACCTGGCACGTCGCGTTGCTCTCGCATCCGGACTTCGTCGGCGGAGTGTTCCGACAACTGTGGCCGGAATTGGGCGGCTCATTCGCCGGCGCCGTCCGCGACGGACTCCTGCCTGCCGAGGCAAAGCTTCTGTATGCCCACGAATCGGCCGCGCTCGCGGAGATCGTGCGCGACATCAACAAGTTCTCCAACAACGTGATGGCCCGGCAGCTCTACCTGACCCTTGGCGCATTCGGCGGCAAGCCGCCCGGCCGCCTGGAAAAATCGCTCGCAACCGTGCGCGCGTGGCTGAAACAGAAAGGCCTCGAGATGCCCGAGCTCGTGATCGAGAACGGCTCCGGCCTTTCGCGCGTGGATCGGGTCAGCGCGAAAAGCCTTGCCCAGCTGCTGGTGGCAGCCTTCGAGAGCCCGGTGATGCCGGAATTTGCTGCGTCACTGCCGCTCGTCGCGGTCGACGGCACCATGCGCAAGCGCCTGAAGGGCGAGCGCGTCGCCGGCTTCGCGCATATCAAGACCGGATCGCTTGCCGACGTGCGCGCGATCGGCGGCTACGTCCTCGATCGCAACGGGCGGCGGCACGCGGTCGTCATGATGGTGAACCACGCCAATGCACACGCAGCGCAGACCGCGATGGACGAGTTGCTGCGCTGGGTACACGAACGATGAAGCTCAGATCGGCCGGTTGCGCGCGAGCGTGATCCAGCCGCGAATCACCCGGTAGGCGACCCAGATGCCGGTGGCGATCCAGAGCACGATGGCAAGCGGGATCAACAGCAGGGTCATCCACAGCACCAAACCTGCGAGCGCCCAGGGAACGGCGATCCAGATCGTGCGGATCTGCCAGCGGAAATGCGATTCGTACATCGTGCCCTTCGCGTCATCGCGCTTGATGTAGTTGAAGATCACCGCGAGGATCGACGGCCAGCCGAGCAGGAACGCGGTGAGCACGAGCGCGGGCGTCAGGATCCCGGCAACCACCGACCAGGCGTGCAGCGCATAGATCACATGCGTCCAGGCACGCAATCCGTCCAGGTTGCGCTGCTCTATGACAATCCCAGGTCGTTCCATAGTGCATCCACCTTTCGCCGGACGTCCTCGTGCATCACGATCGGGCGGCCCCAGCGGCGCGAGGTTTCTCCCGGCCACTTGCTGGTCGCATCAATTCCCATTTTCGAGCCCAGGCCCGATACCGGGCTAGCGAAATCCAGGTAGTCGATCGGCGTGTTCTCGGCGATCAGCGTGTCGCGCGCCGGATCGACGCGCGTGGTGATCGCCCAGATCACCTCCTTCCAGTCGCGCGCGTCGACGTCGTCGTCGACCACCACGATGAACTTGGTGTACATGAACTGGCGCAGGTAGCTCCAGACGCCGAACATGACGCGCTTGGCGTGCCCCGGGTACTGCTTCTTCATCTGCACCACCGCCATCCGGTACGAGCATCCTTCCGCAGGCAGGTAGAAATCGGTGATCTCGGGAAACTGCTTCGTGAGCAGCGGCACGAACACTTCGTTCAGCGCGACGCCGAGGATCGCCGGCTCATCCGGCGGCTTTCCGGTGTAAGTCGAGTGATAGATCGGCGAGCGGCGCATCGTGATGCGCTCGATCGTCAGCACCGGAAACGATTCCGCCTCGTTGTAATAGCCGGTGTGATCGCCAAACGGCCCTTCGAGCGCGGTGTCGCCCGGCTGGATGGCTCCCTCGAGCACGATCTCCGCCGAAGCCGGAACCTGCAGGTCGCTGCCATGGCATGGGGCGACTTCGGTACGCCCGCCGCGCAGCAAGCCGGCGAATTGGTACTCGCCGAGCGTATCGGGAACGGGCGTCACCGCAGCGAGAATCGTCGCCGGATCGGCGCCGAGCGCCACCGCGACGGGAAACGCCATCCCCGGATGCGCGATGGTGTGATCGCGAAAATCGAGCGCGCCGCCACGATGCGCAAGCCAGCGCATGATCACGCGGTTCGGGCCGATCACCTGCTGCCGGTAGATGCCGAGGTTCTGCCGGGGCTTCGTCGGCCCGCGCGTCACCGTGAGACCCCAGGTGAGAAGGGGTCCGGCATCCTCGGGCCAGCAGGTTTGCACTGGCAGCCGCGCGAGATCGACGTCCTTTCCTTCCCACACGATCTCCTGGCACGGCGCCGAGCGAACTTCCTTCGGCGCCATGTCCATCACGCGCGAAAGAACGCCACGCAGCTCGGGCAAGCGCTCCCACATCTCGCGCAGCCCGCGCGGAGGCGTCGGCTCGCGCAACGCAGCGAGCAGTTTTCCGATGTCGCGCAGGGCGGCGGCATCTTCGGCGCCCATCGCGAGCGCCACCCGCTTGACGGTGCCGAACAGGTTGCCGAGCACCGGCATCGAATGGCCGGCCGGCCGCTCGAAGAGGATCGCCGGCCCGCCTCGCTTCAGCACGCGGTCGCAGATCTCGGTCATTTCGAGCTTCGGCGAGACTTCCGTCGTCACGCGCTTCAGTTCGCCGAGCGTTTCCAGCTGGGCGAGGAAATCCCGCAGGTCGGCGTACTTCACCGCAGGAACCTCGGCGCGACGATGCCTGCGAACACCGCAGCGCCGATCCAGTGGCTGTAGCGGAACGCGCGAAAGCAGTCCTCGCGTCGGCGCGAGCGAATGAGATGCCACTGGTGGAACACGAGGAGCGCGGACACCCATAGCCCCGCATAGAAAGGCCACGGGTAGTTCAGCTTCCATCCGATCGCGGCAAGAATCGCAAGCGTCATGCAGTAGCAGCCGATCACCGCTGCGACGTCCCAGCGACCGAACGCCAGCGCAGAAGTCCGGATGCCGAGCTTGCGGTCGTCCTCCCGGTCGACCATCGCATACACGGTGTCGTAGCCGAGCGCGTAGAAAATGTTCGCAGCAAGCAGCGCCCAGCACTCCCACGGCAGGCGGCCCTGGATCGCCGCGAAGGCCATCGGGATTCCGAAGCCGAACGCGATGCCGAGATAGGCCTGCGGCAACGCGAAGACGCGCTTGGCGAACGGATAGCTCCACGCAATCGCGAGCGCGACGAAGGAAAGCGCGATCGCGAAGCGGTTCAGGAAGAGCACCAGGCAGAACGCAAGCAGCGCGAAGAAAACGCCCACCCCGATCGCTTCGGCGGGAGTGATCTCGCCCGCCGCCAGCGGCCGGTCCCTGGTGCGCTCGACGTGCGGATCGATCCTGCGGTCGGCGAAATCGTTGATCGCGCAGCCGGCAGAGCGCATCAGCACGGTGCCGAGCACGAAGATCAGCACGAAGCCAAGCGGCGGCCAGCCGCGCGCTGCGATCCACACCGCCCACAGCGTGGGCCAAAGCAGAAGCAGGATGCCGATCGGCTTGTCGAGGCGAACCAGCCGCTCGTAGGCATCGAGCCGTCGGAGGACGAACGCGACGTTCACTGAGGCGAAGGATAGCAACTCATGCCTCCTGCAGCTCGTGCTTTCCCGGCAGCCAGCGCTCGACATGCTTCTGCGCAAGCTCCGGGTGCTGCTCGAGCAGCGCATCGGCCGCCTCGCGCGCAGCCCGGACGAGCGGCTCGTCGCGCTCGAGGTCGGCGTAGCGCAGCAGCGGCAGGCCGCTCTGCCGTTCGCCAAGCAGCTCGCCTGGGCCGCGCAACGTGAGGTCGTGGCGGGCGATCTCGAAGCCGTCGGTATTTTCGAAGATGACCTTGAGCCTCGCGCGCGCGCCTTCCGACAACGGCTCGGCATAGAGCAGCACGCACACGCTTTGCTGGCCCCCGCGGCCGATGCGGCCCCGCAGCTGGTGCAGTTGCGCGAGGCCGAAACGCTCGGCATGCTCGATCACCATCAGCGTCGCGTTCGGCACGTCGACCCCTACTTCAATCACGGTCGTCGCGACGAGCAGCTGGATGCGCCCGGCAGCGAACTCCGCCATCACACGCGCCTTTTCCTCCGACGGTAGCCGGCCGTGCAGCAACCCTACCTGCAAGCCCGCCAGCTCCTTCAAGAGCGTTGCATGCGTCTCGACGGCGGTGCGCACATCGCGTGTG
>DASUMM010000199.1:0-10555 GCA_036277655.1 Burkholderiales bacterium
ACAAGGTCGGCGAAATCCTTTCCGGGCTTCCGACGCTCGAGCGCTGCGTGGTGATTCCAAATCTGGGCACGCCGCCCGCCCTCGGCACGCCGCTGACGGATTTCCTGGCCGATTTTTCGCCGCGGGAGATCGATTACGAGCAGGTCGAGTTCGATCATCCGCTCTACGTGCTGTATTCCTCCGGCACCACCGGAGTGCCGAAGTGCATCGTCCACGGCACCGGCGGCACCCTGCTGCAGCACCTGAAGGAACACCAGCTGCATTCGGACGTGCGGCCCGGCGATCGCCTGTTTTACTTCACGACGCTCGGCTGGATGATGTGGAACTGGCTTGTCTCGGGGCTCGCCTCCGGCGCGACGCTCGCGCTGTTCGACGGCTCGCCGTTCTCGGCCGGCGGCAAGGTCCTGTTCGACTTCGCCGAGGCCGAGCGCATCACGCATTTCGGCACGTCGGCGAAATTCCTCGATGCGGCGGCGAAGATCGACCTGCGACCGCGCGAGACGCACCGGCTGGAAGCGATGCGCGTGATGCTTTCCACCGGCTCGCCGCTCGCGCCCGAAGGCTTCGATTACGTCTATGCAAAGGTGAAGAGCGAGCTGTGCCTGGCGTCGATCTCCGGCGGCACCGACATCGTCTCGTGCTTCGTGCTCGGCTCGCCGCTGCTGCCGGTGTGGCGCGGCGAAATCCAGTGCAAGGGCCTCGGGATGGCGGTGGAAGTGTTCGACGGCGAGGGGCGGCCGATCCGCGGCGCCAAGGGGGAACTCGTCTGCACGAAGCCATTTCCGTCGATGCCGGTCGGCTTCTGGAACGACCCGGACGGAGCGAAGTACCGCGCCGCGTACTTCGAGCGCTTCCCCGGCGTCTGGCGGCACGGGGATTGGTGCGAGGAGACGGCGCACGGCGGGCTCGTCATCTACGGCCGCTCGGATGCCGTGCTCAACCCGGGCGGCGTGCGCATCGGAACGGCGGAGATCTATCGCCAGGTCGAGAGCCTGGACGAGGTGCTGGAGTCGCTCGTCATCGGGCAGGAATGGGAGGGCGACGTGCGCGTGGTTCTCTTCGTCAAGCTGCAGGAAGGTGCGCAGCTCGATGAAGCGCTCGTCGCGAAGATCAAGCAGCGCATTCGCGCCAGCACCACGCCGCGGCACGTGCCGGCGAAAATCCTGCAGGTCGCCGACATTCCGCGCACCAAGAGCGGCAAGATCGTCGAGCTCGCGGTGCGCGAGGTCGTGCACGGGCGCGCGGTGAAGAATCTCGAAGCGCTGGCGAACCCGGAAGCGCTCGAGCACTTCCGCGACCGCCGCGAGCTGGCGGCGTCTTAGGTCGCCGGCGCGAGCGTCTCCAGCAACTCGAGCAGCTTTTCCATCTCGAACGGTTTTTGCAGTGCGGCGTCGGCGCCCACCATGCCTGCCGCGGCGAGGTAATCGGTCTTCATCAGCCGCGCACCGCCCGAGACGGCGACGATCCGGGTGGCCGGAAACTGCTCGCGGAATGCCTCGATCGCCTCGAAGCCGTCTTTCTCCGGCATGAACAGATCGGTGACCAGGATGTCGGCGGGCGATGCGCGCTGCGCAAGGAGCGCCGCCTTGCCGTCGCGCGCAACGTCGACCCGGTAGCCGGCAAGCTCGAGCGCGGACTTGAGCATCGAGCGAAAATCGGCGTCGTCGTCGACCACCAGCACTCGGGTCACTTCAGATCTCCGATCACGCGCTTCAAGCGCTCCTGCGTCACGGGCTTCGTCAGGTGCACGTCGAACCCTGCCTCCAGGGCACGACGCTGGTCTTCCGAGCCGCCGAAGCCGGTCAGCGCCACCAGGTTGATCCGGCGGCTGCGCGGCCCGGCACGCAAACGGCGCGCCACCTCGATGCCGTCCATGTCGGGAAGGCCGATGTCGATGATCGCCACGTCGGGGGGCGATTCGGCGGCAATGGCGAGGCCGGTGGTTCCGTCGCGTGCATTGCGCACGTGATGCCCGCCGAGTTCGAACGCCGCGTGCAGCATGCTGCGCGTGTCGTCATCGTCCTCGATGATCAGGATGCGCCGCCCGCCGAGCACCACCGAATCGGGTTCGTCGTTCGCTGCCTGCGCCGGGACTGCGGGCAGGCGAACGGTGAATACCGCGCCGCGGCGCTTTTCGTCGTTGGCTGCCGAGACCATCCCGCCGTGCATCTCCACCAGGCCTTTGACGAGCGACAAGCCGATCCCCAACCCCGCAGCGGCGTGCGCGCCCGGCTCGCTCCCCTGGACGAACGGCTTGAAAAGCTCTGCGAGCAGCGCCGGCGGAATTCCCGTGCCTTCATCGGCCACCTGCAAAACGGCCTCGCCTTCCTCCTGCGCCACGCGCACGCGGATCCCTCTGCCGATCGAGGTGAACTTGAGCGCGTTGTCGAGCAGGTTGTTCACGACCTGCTCCAGCCGGACCCGGTCGCCGTGCACCCACACCTTGTGAAGATCGAGCGCCACCTCGTGCCGCTCGAAACGCCCGGAGCTGCGCCAGACGCTGATCACGCGCGCCACCAGGTCAGCGAGATCGAGCCGCTCGCGGTCCAGCGCCATCTTGCCCATGGTGACGCGGCTGATGTCGAGCAGATCATTGATCAGGTGCGCCATGTGACGGGTCTGGCGCTCGATCACCAGCCGCGCCTTCACTGCGTTCGCCGAGTCGGGGCGCGCCACTTTGAGCACGTGGCTTGCGGCGCTGATCGAGGCGAGCGGGTTTCGCAGCTCGTGGCTCAGCATCGCAAGGAAGCGGTCCTTCGCTCGGTCTGCATCGCGCAACGCGTCCTCGCGCTCGTGCGCAGCGCGCGCCGAGGCCTGCAGCACCGTCGCCAGCGTGCGAATCTCGTCGACCTGCGCCTCTTGCGGGATCTCCGTCATCTGGCCCTGGCCGATCGCCTCCGCGGCGCCTGCGAGCGACGTCAGGGGCATGGCGATGCGCCGGCTGATCACGTAGGCGCCAGCCATCGCAAGCGAAATCGAAAGCAGCACGCCCGAAAGCAGCAGCCAAGCGGTGCGGTTGGAAGCGTCGTCGATCTCTTTCGACGGAATGCCCATGGCGACGGCCCATCCGGTCGCCTTGGAGCGGTGATAGGGCGAATAGACGTCGATCCCCTCCACCGTGCGGCCGCGGAAGATGCCGCTCGGCGCTTCGCGCAGCGCATCCTGCAGGCTTTGCGCAGCCGGCGTGCCGACGTATTTCGCCGAGCCCCAGTTTCGCGACACGAAATGGTTGTCGCGGTCGAGCACCACGGCTGCCCATCCGTCGCCGAGTTTCTGAATGCCGATCAGCTCGTCGATCGAGGCGGTGGAGACGTTCGCCGCGACCACGTACCTGACGGTCCCGGCCTGCACCACGGGCGCATAGATCGGGAACTGCCATTTCTGCAGCGTCGGATGCAGCGCGACGGCGCCGATCTGCGACCGCTTCATGCGCATCACGGTTTCGAGGGCAGCTTTGCTCGGTTGCACGCCGTCGGCGCTGATGCCGTCGGCGGCGATCCGGCCATCGGGCAGGATCAGGCTCACGTTCAGCCAGTCGCGATGGCTCGTGATTGCGTTGGCGATCGCCCTGCGGAAGTACGGAACGTCGCCGTCTTCCAGGCTCGGGTGGGCGGCAAGGCCTTCCAGCGCCGCGACATGCCCGCGCAGTTCGGCTTCGAGCGCGGTCAGAAGCGTCTGCGAACGCTGCTCCGCAGCGGCGAGCACGGTCTCGCGCTCCTTGTCGACCAGCCACGCAGCCGCTCCGGCGGCAAAGATGGCGACCGGAACGATGGTGCCGAAGGCAAGCAGGATCAGGTGCGAGCGAAGCTTCATCCTTCGCCGGGAGAATATGCTCGTCGGGATGACTTAGTGTACGCCACTCGGCACTCCTCCCGGAACCGCGGTGGATGCGCGGCGGTCTGAATCATCAGACGCGGGCCGAAGAATCGGTCCGCGTCTTTTTGCCCAAATGCCCGACATGAACGGAATCGCGCTCAAGGAGCGCCTGCTGAAGCGGCTGGATCGGCGCGAAGAAGAACTGCGCCGCGTGATTGCCGAGGAGCACGAGCGCGCCACGGTCGAGCTTTACTCCGACCTCGACGGCGTCGTCGGCGATGAGGCAGATCAGGCATTTGCGAAAACACGCGCAGGGGTGGAGACGGAACTGGTCGATCGGCACCTGCGCGAACTGCAGCAGATCCACGCCGCGCGCGGGCGCATCAAGTCCGGCGAATTCGACATCTGCGCCGACTGCGGCGGCCCGATCGGCGCCGCCCGTCTGGAGGCGATCCATTCGGCGATCCGCTGCACCGAGTGCCAGTCGCGCCGCGAAAGATTGCAGCCCGAGGCTCGCAAGCTCCCTGCCTGAAAAGGCGACTGTCCAAGTCAAGAATTCATAGCGAATCGCACGACAGCGCTGTCAAGAAATCGCTGCGTCGTGTAGTGGTTGTTTGATACGATGCGCCCGGTCTTAACGCGACTTCTGAGAGGGGAGCTGCGTGCGGGTTGCAAGCCGGGCATGGTCATTGGTATTGATTTGCGCCACTTTTGTCTGCGCTCAGGCGTATGGCAATGAAACCGCCGCGCCGATTCCGAACGCAGATGCAAAGAGCGTACGCCCCGCGCCGGAGCGCGCGACGCCTCGCGAGGCCCATTCGCTGTCGATCCAGGTGCTGCCGGGAGACTGGGGCGGCGCCGATCGCAACGACATCGAGCAGCTGCTCCACGCCGTGGCGCGCGAACTTTGGGTGTACTTCCCAGGCCGCCAGTTGAAGCCCATCAGCGTGGTGCCGACGGACCGCCATCCGTATGTCCGCTATGCCAAAGGGGCTTCCGGCGAATACGTTATGTACCTGAGCGCAAAGGGCCGGCACTGGTCGCAATTCGCCTACCAGTTCGCGCACGAATTCGCGCACGTGCTTTCCAACTACGACCGCAACAGTCACCGCCTCGTGCAGCGCAACCAGTGGTTCGATGAAAGCTTGTGCGAGACCGCATCGCTCTTTGCGCTGCGCAGGCTGAGCGCCACCTGGTCGAAGGGAGAGGCGGTTCCCTTCGCGCACTGGCGGTCGTATGGAACGGCCCTCCACGCTTACGCAGGCGAACTCCTGGCGCAACCTCACCGGGTCCTGCCGGCGAAGGCCTCGTTCGCAGAGTGGTATCGGGGCAATGCCGCCACTCTCGACAAAAGCCCGTATATCCGCGAGCGCGACGAGGTGGTCGCCACCGTTCTCCTCCCGCTCTTCGAGCAGCACCCGGAAGCATGGGCGACCATCGGTTACTTGAATCTCGAGGAATCCGACGCCACGGGAACGTTCGAGCAGTATCTCGCCAACTGGCGCCGCAATACGCCGCCGCATCAACGACCGCTCGTCGAGCGGATCATCGAGCTCTTCGGCTATTCCCCGCGAAACGGCTAGCCTCGCTCCACGGGGGTAGGCGTCATCTCGTAGTCAGACCGCTGCCGGTGCCAAGAGCCGGCGAGGAAGCACCGGGCGCTGCACCCGGGCTTGCCGAGACGGAGTTCGTAACTGCGCTCGTCCCCGGCGTCACTCGCGGTACGACCGCGGTTGCGGGTCCCACGCTTGCCGGAGCGTTGTTGTTGGGCACCGCGCCCGCAGGTCCAGGCAATCCGGCCGATCCACTCACGCCCGCCGCCCCGCGTGCTGCATCCAGCGTACGCAGTCGATCGGACAGGAGGTCCGGAGCTGCGCCGGGCGACTGCGCCGACGCAATTGCGCCGCCAGCCCCGCCGCGCCTTGCATCCCATGCGGTGAATTCCTGATACGTGATGCGCTGATCACGGTTTGCATCGACCGCTTCGAATCCGACGAACGGGAAGCGATCCTTCCATTCGTTCAGCGAGAGCGCCTTGTCGCGGTTGCGGTCGGCGACGCGAAAGCGATCCGCCGCCGTGATGCCGGCCACTGCTGCACCGCCACGCGCGGCGCTCCATTCCTGGAATTCCGCCTGCGAGATCCTGCCGTCGTTGTCCAGATCGAGCATGGTGAACGGAACCGGCGCCGCCGACTGCGCGTACCACTCCTGGTTCGAGACTGCGCCGTCCTGATTGCGATCGAGCGCGCGAAAGCCGTTTGCCTGCGCCGCTGCCACTGAGGGCAGAAGCGCGCAGGCCAAGCCAAAAAACAGAATCCGATGAGTCATCGCTCTCTCCTTGCCTATGCGCGAACGTGCTTCGCGGAGCCCCTTGCGGCGCTCCGCGAAGTTCTCTATTGCCGCACGTTCACTGCGTTACTTCGTGCCGCTGCCCGAGCTTCCGCTCGATCCGGTGCCGGTCGCGCTGCTTCCGGTGCCGCTGGTGCTACCGCTGCCGGTGGTGCTGCTGCCCGTGCCGCTGGTGCTACCGGTGCCGGTCGTGCTCGCGCCCGGGCTGGTGGTCGAAGAGGTCGTGTCGGAACTCGTCGAACCGGTTGCGCCGGACGGACCCGTCGGTCCCGCTGCGCCGCGCTTGGAATGCCATGCGTCGTATTCCTGCTGCGACACGCGGCCGTCGTTATCGGTATCGGCCGAGGTCGGCACGCCGGCGGCCTTTGCCTCTTCGCTCGAAAGCTGGCCGTCGGAATTCTTGTCGTACGTACGGAACAGGTCCGCCGAGCCCGACATGGCGCTGCTGGTGGAGCCGGTGCTCATGCTCGGCGAGCTGGTGCTGCCCGTGCTGCTGCCGGTGCCGCTTGTCGCGCTGCCGCTGCCAGTCGTGCTGCCGGTGCCAGTCGTGCCGGTCACGCTGCTGCCGGTACCACTCGTCGAGCCTGCGCTCGTGCCGCTACCGCTCGTGCTGCTGCCACTCGTCTGCGCCAGCGCGATTGCAGGCGCCAGTGCGAGCGCTACGCTAAGAATCAGCGTCTTCTTGGTCATGAGATCTCCTGTCAAGGTTTGGTGAATCAACGACCGTTGCCGGTCGGCATTCGATGCAACCAGGGTTTTCGCAAGTTCCATGCCGATAGGCCGCCTGCGGCATTGCACTTTGCGAGGGAGAGTCGATCGACTCTTCTGGATGTGCGCTCTGGCCGGCTTGCTGATCCCTCGTCGCTGAAGCGCGACTTGCGCGGCCGGAAATAGCAGCGATGCTCCGGGCGGCATTGGGTGCCCCCGGCACGATGTCACCTGCGCCGGCCATCGTATCGGTCATGCAAACCCATCGCGAAACCGCTGCCGGCGCATTGCGCCAGTGGATCTCGCGGCGCTCGGTGGCGGGTCTCGAGTACGCAGTGCTGCTGTGTCTCGTGTTGATCGCGATCCTCGCCGAGTCGGGCCTGCTCGGAGGCCCGGCGTCACTGCTGCCGTGAATCCGCTCGCAGCCGACGTGGTGCTCTTTCACCCCGGCGTGCTGCTCGCGAGCCTCGGATCGCTCGCGCTGCTCCTTTCGCTCGCGCTCGTGTGCGATACGCGCAGCCATTCGGTGCCGAACACGATCGTCTATGGCGGTGCAGCGCTCGGGGTCCTGCTGCATGCGCTGCTGCCCGAGGGCCTGGGCTTTGCGTCGCGCGAGCCCGGCGGCTTGGGAGCCGTCGCGGCGATTGCCGGTTTCGTCACCGGCGTCGCGACGTTCCTGCCGCTTTACCTGATGCGCGCCACCGGGCCGGGCGATGTGAAGCTGGTCGGAATGGTGGGCGCGTTCCTCGGCCCGGCCGATACGGTGGGTGTCGTCCTGCTCACGTTCCTGCTCGGCGCGTTGCTGACGATCGCCGTGCCGGCGACCATCGGGGTGCTGGCGCGCCTCGCGCACACCGGCCGCTTGCCGCAAGCCGCCGATGCCGAATCACGGCAGATTGCTCCGGCGCCGCGCGTTTCGTACGTAATGGCGATCACGCTGGCGACCGGCGGCTGGCTGCTGCTGAAGGGATGAAGCTCGCCGGTGCGATGTCGGGCTGGTGCTGCCTGAGCAGTGCGGCTGCGGGTATGGTCGCGCTCGTGGTTGCCTCCGCCGCGGCCGCGGGTGCGCCCGTCACCGGGCGCGCGCAGGACATGCGCTTCAGCTTCGACGAGCTGATGCACGAGACCGCATCCGAATATCAGGCTTACTTCGAGCGCCTGGAAGCCAGGCGCGGCATCGAGCGCGACACTGCGAAAGCGCGCCGCGTCGAGCGCATCTTCCGGCAGGTGCTGCCGCAGGCGTTGCGGCTGCATCGCCCGAGCGAGGCGCTGCGCTGGGGCGTGTTCGTGCTGAGTCAAGGCGCGGCCAACTTCGCGCTGCCCGATGGACGCATTTTCGTCGCCGCCGGCTGGGCCAGGCGCGGGCGGCTGGGCGATGACGAGCTTGCGCTGCTGATCGCGCACGAAATCGCGCACGTGATTTGCGATCACATGCTCGAGCGCGTTTCGGCGCTGGCGGCGAAACAGCCGCGCGGTGCGCACATTCGCGACCTGCTGCGCCAGTCGCGCGAGCAGTGGCAGGTGCTGGCGGAGATCGCTCCGCTGATGCGCACGCAGGAGATCGAGGCTGATCGCGTCGGCGCGGCGATCATTGGCGCCTCCGGCGTGCCGCTCGCCTCCGCCGTGGGGCTGTTCGAGCACATGGCGCGAGCCGAGGCACGCTCGATCGGCATGGCATTCGTGAACAGCCACGACACCGCCCTGCGTCGCAAGGCAGACCTGCTTGCATGGGCGTTCTCGATGGACTGGCGCGCCGGACGGAGCCTCCGGCGGGAATGACGAACCCCGGCCTCGTGCCGCCGGGGCCGGGATAGTACCTGCTAGCCGGTCGCCGCAGTGCTCGCCGCGGGGCGGATCGGCGAAACCTTGTGGTTCACTTCGGAAGACACCTTCGCTTGCGACATCTCGCGGATCCGCTGCTCACGCCGCACGCGGGCAAACGTTTTTCTCAAGTCCGTCTGGGCACTCGGCGTGTACTGAAACGAACGATCGAGGATCGATTTCACGTATGCCTCCTTTGCCTCGCGGAGCGCTCGCACCGTCCCTGCAATCGCCGGCGAGCGAACAGGAGCCACTGTAGGGGCGGCGGGGTCTTTGGACTATCGCAGGAGCGCGAGTTTGCTGTAGTGCACCCGCGCTTGAAATTGTCGAAAGAAAGCTACGCCGGCAGCGTTTCAGCCCGGCAGGCGCTTGATCGCGCGAAGATAATCGTCGGCGGCGCGAGCCTGGAGAGGGTGATGGCCTTCGCGTACCTGCCATTTTCCGCCGACCATCACATCGCGCACCATCCGGTCGCCGCCGGAGAAGACGAGCGCGTTCGAAATTGCGTCCGCGTCGCGCCCGGCGAGGTCGGGATGCGCGGGATCGAGCACCACGAGGTCCGCGCGGCAATTGGCTGCAATGGCTCCCGAGGCGCGCCCAAGCGCCTGTGCGCCGCCGCGCGCAGCAGCAAGCCACAGCGCGGTTCCGACCGCCTTTGTCGTAGAGCCGAGGACAAGGTTGCGACGCCGGTGCGAAAGCCGCTGCCCGTATTCGAGCAGCCGCAACTCCTCGGCGGGATTGCGCGACACGTGGCTGTCGCCCCCGATCGCGTACCTTCCGCCGGCAGCTCGATATTCGAGAAGGGGCGGAATTCCGTCGCCCAGGTTGGCCTCGGTGGAAGGGCAGAAGCCGGCAACGGCGTTCGACTCCGCGAGCGCGCGCGTTTCGGCTGCATTCATGTGCGTCGCATGCACGATGCACCATCGGGCGTCGATCGGCACGGTCTCGAGCAGCAGCTCCAGCGGTCGCTTGCCGCTCCAGGCGAGGCATTCGTCGACCTCCCGAGTCTGCTCGGCGACGTGAATGTGAATCGGCGCGGACGGATCCTCTGCACGCAGCGCGGCATCGAGCTCCTGCAGTTCGGGCAAGTCCACTGCTCGCAACGAGTGCGGCGCGGCGCCTGCCCGGACATTGCGATCGCCTGGCGATGCGCGGCGCACGGCATCGATCATCGAAAGCACGGTTGCGACGTCGCTGCGGAACCGCTTCTGCCGAGGCTCGAGTGCGCGCCGGCCGAAATTCGACCACTGGTAGAGGCCCGGGAGCAGCGTGATCGCGATGCCGGCGGCACTCGCGGCGGCGAGATGGGAAAGGAGCATCTGCGCGGGTTCCGCGTAGGGCGCGCCCGAAGCGTCGTTGTGCACGTAATGAAACTCGGCCACGCCGGTGTACCCGTGCCGCAACATCTCGACGTAGAGGTGAGTCGCGATCGCCTGTGCGTCCTGCGGCTCGAGCCGCGATACGAAGCGGTACATCGCCTCGCGCCAGGTCCAGAAGTCATCCTCGGAATCGCCGCGCACCTCGGCAAGCCCGGCCATCGCACGCTGGAACGCATGCGAGTGCACGTTTGCCATGCCGGGCAGCACCGGGCCGGCCAGGCGCTCGGCGCCGGCGGGAGACGCCAATGCGGCGACACTGGCGATGTCGCCGCGCTCGTCGACCTCGATCCGCACGTCGCGCACCCAGCCTTCGGCGAGCAGCGCTTGATCGCAGAACCAGGCTTTCATGCCGCTATCATAGAGACGAAACCGCGCCAGCCGATGCGAACACCCTCTCACTTCTTCTTCCTGCTGCTCATGCTGGCGGCGTTGCCCGCCGTGGCAGCGGATGAACTGCCGCTGCCGCCCGGCAGCCGGCGCAA
>DASUMM010000200.1:0-7852 GCA_036277655.1 Burkholderiales bacterium
AGCACTTCGGCGTGCTCGCCGGACTGGCCGCGATCGTCGGCATTGCGATCGTCGGTGCCATGCACATCGTCAACGCGCAGCGGATCGACGCCCAGGCCGACCGCAACGCGTTCCTGAAGAGCGAGATCGCCAAGCTCGACAAGCAGATCGACGAGATCAAGAAGCTGAAGGACGAGATCGCCGCGCTGCTCGCACGCAAGCAGGTGATCGAGACGCTGCAGGCCGATCGCGCGCAGACCGTGCACCTGCTCGACGAACTGGTCGGCGTGATGCCCGAAGGCGTGTACGTGCGCCGCGTGCAGCAGCGCGGGCTGCGAATCAACATGGTCGGGTATTCGCAGTCGAACGCCCGCGTGTCCACGCTGATGCGCAACATCGATGCGTCGCCCTGGCTGGAGAAGCCGGAGCTCGTGGAGATCCGCGCTTCGAACGTCGGCAACAAGCGTGTCTCGGAATTCAACATGAACATGTCGCTCAAGCGCACGCAGGCGCCGGCGGACAAGGGGGCGAAGGGCACTGCCAAGCCCGCCGCCGAGGCGAAAAAGGGCTGACCGATGGCTGTGAATCTGAACCAATATATCGAGCAGTTTCGCCAGCTCAACCCGAAAGACCCGGGCACCTGGCCGCTGGTGCCGAAGGTCGTGGTGCTGCTGCTGATCCTCGTGCTGATCCCGGTCGCCGGGTTCTTCCTCGATACGCAGCCGCAACTCGAGCAGCTCGAGGCTGGACGCGCACAGGAAGTCAAGCTGAAGACGGACTACCTGAACAAGAAGCAACTCGCCATCAACCTCGACCTGTACAAGCAGCAGCTGCGAGAGATCGACACGCAGTTCGGCGCGCTGCTCAAGCAGCTGCCGAACCGCTCGCAAATGGACGCGCTGCTGGTGGACATCAACCAGGCGGGCTTGGGCCGCGGCCTGCAGTTCGAGCTGTTCCGTCCGGCGCAAGCGGAAATCTCTCGCGAGTTCTATAACGAGCTGCCGATCGCCGTGAAGGTCACCGGCACTTACCATGACATGGGCGCGTTTGCGAGCGATGTCGGGCAGCTTTCCCGGATCGTGACGCTGAACGACGTGACGATCGACGCCGGAAAGGACGGCGTGCTGGTGATGGACACGACGGCGCGCACGTTCCGCTACTTGGACGAGGAAGAGATCGCTGCCCAGCGCCGCGGCAAGGCGGCGGTGAAGAAGGGAGCCAGGAAATGAAGCGGCTGATCGTGCTCGCCGCAACGGCGCTGCTCGCGGCATGCGGCAGCGAGCAGCACGGCGACCTCAAGCAGGAACTCGCGGTGATGACGAAGGACCTGCGCGGGCGCGTCGACCCGCTGCCGCAAGTGAGGCCCTATGAGCCTGTCCCCTACAAGGGCGAAGGCGAGGTGGATCCTTTCCGCCCGGAGCGGATCAACGTCGCACAGGTGGGCGGCGCAGGCGTCGGTGGCACGGGACGCCGTCCGGACATGGACCGTCCGCGCGAGCCGCTCGAAGCCTTTCCGCTCGAGTCGATTCGCATGGTCGGCACGCTGACACGCAACAAGGAAACGTTCGGGCTGGTGCGCGCCGGAACCAACCTGTTCCGGGTCAAGAAGGGCAACTACCTGGGGCAGAACTTCGGCGTGATCACCACCATCGATGACAATCAGATCAGTCTCAAAGAGCTGATTCAGGAGGGCGGCGGCGACTGGATCGAGCGGACCAGCGCGCTGCAGCTGCAGGAGGTGAAGCGTTGAGGTAGCCGAGAGGGAGCCTCCCCGCGGCGCTCAGGCGGTTCTCGGGAGCGGACCGAAGTCGGCGGCGGTAGCTGGGTAGGGAAAAAAAAGGCCAGTGCGTTGCAAATGAAGGAGGTAAAAAGATGAGCACGCTCAAGGGAGTTTCTTCGATGCTGTACCTGCTCGCTTTGTGGGCGGCAGGGATCACGGCAGCATCGGCGCAGAACAGCATCGAGGCCGTCGACGTCACGCAGCAGGGCGGCGCCGTGGTGGTGCGGGTCACCACCCGCGAGCCACTGCAGTCGGTCCCGCCGAATTTCACCGTCGCCAATCCGGCGCGGATCGCGTTTGACTTCACCCGTACCGTGAACGCCCTGGGCCGCAACTCGCAGGAGATCGGGCAGGGCGAGCTGCGCAGCATGAATGTCATCCAGGCAGCGGACAAGTCGCGACTGGTGCTCAATCTGCGTCGCCCCGTGGTGCACGAAGCGCGGGTGGACGGCAAGAACCTGATCATCACGCTGCAGCAGGCGGCCGCCTCGGTGGCGCCGGGCGACAAGGTGGCGCACTTCGCCGAAGGGCGCGCCGACGCAAGGCACGCCATCCGCGACGTCGGCTTCCGGCGCGGTCGCGGGGGCGAAGGCCGCATCGTGGTCGACCTTTCCGATACCTCGACCGGGATCGACATTCGCCAGCAGGGCCAGAACCTGATCGTCGATTTCCTGAAAACGTCGGTGCCGGAAAATCTCAAGCGTCGCTTGGACGTCACCGACTTCGCCACCCCGGTGCAGTCGGTGAGCACGTTCCAGCAGGGCGACAACGTGCGCATGGTCATCGAGCCGAGCGGGCAGTGGGAGCACAATGCCTACCAGACCGAGACGCAATTCGTCGTCGAGGTGAAGCCGGTCGTGATCGATACCTCGCGCGGGCCGCGCGGGCGCTACACCGGCGAGAAGCTCTCGCTCAATTTCCAGAACGTCGAAGTGCGCTCGGTGCTGAACGTGATCGCGGATTTCACCGACCTCAACGTGGTCACGAGCGACACGGTCACCGGCAACCTCACCTTGCGGCTGAAGGATGTGCCGTGGGACCAGGCGCTGGAGATCATCCTGCAGACGCGCGGTCTCGACATGCGCCGCACCGGCAACGTGATCTGGATTGCGCCGCGCGACGAGCTCGCCACGCGCGAGAAGCTGGCGCTGGAGTCGCAGCAGCAGATCACCGAGCTGGAGCAGACGCGCACCGAGAGCTTCCAGCTGAACTACACCAAGGCGGCGGACGTGCAGAAGATGCTGGCCGACCGCACGCAGCCGGTGCTCTCGAAGCGCGGCAGCGCGGTGATCGACGCCCGCACCAACACCGTGTTCGTCCAGGATGTGCCGACCCGCCTGGAGGACGTGCGCCGGCTGATCGCGAAGATCGACATCCCGGTGCGCCAGGTGATGATCGAGGCGCGGATCGTCGAAGCGTCGGACACGTTCTCGAAGAACCTGGGCGCTCGCCTGGGCTACAACGATACCTCCACGCATCAGGCGTTCGGGCAGGGTGGACCGCGCTATCGCTTCAGCGCGGCGACCGTCGAGAATCTTTCGACCGGGCCGACGCCGACGACCACCGGAGCCGCCAACCTCCCGAGCTCGGGGGCGAGCGGCTTCCCGGCCGGTCTCTTTTCGCTGATCCTGTTCAACCGCTCGGCGACCCGCTTCCTGAACCTCGAGATCTCGGCGCTCGAAGCCGATGGCAAGGGCAAAATCATCTCCAGCCCGCGCGTGCTGACGGCAAATCAGACCGAGGCGCTGATCGAGCAAGGGGTCGAGATTCCCTACCAGCAGGCGACTTCTTCCGGTGCCACCTCGGTCAGCTTCCGCAAGGCGAATCTGGCGCTCAAGGTGAAGCCGCAGATCACGCCCGACGGCAACATCATCATGACGCTCGACGTCAACAAGGACGCTCCGGGTCAGACGACCGCCCAGGGTGTCGCCATCAACACCAAGCATGTGAAGACCGAGGTGCTGGTGGAGAACGGCGGCACGGTTGTGATCGGCGGAATCTACGAGCAGACCGAGAGGACCGACCTTGCGCGGGTGCCGTTCTTCGGCGAGCTGCCCTACGTCGGGTTCCTGTTCCGCAACACGAACACCACCTCCCAGAAGACCGAACTTCTGGTTTTCATCACCCCCCGGGTGGTGAACGAGCGGCTGACCATCCGCTAGCCGGGAGCGCAAGCACGCAACGGCCGGGTCGCCCCCGGCCGTTTGCATTTCTGCATGCGTAGAATGTCTGCGTGACCTCGGCGGGAAACGTATTCCTGATCGGCATGATGGGCGCCGGCAAGACGACGATCGGCCGCATGATCGCGCGTCGCATGAAGCGCCCGTTTCTCGACTCTGACCAGGAAATGGAGCAGCGCTGCGGCGTCAGCATCCCGGTGATCTTCGACATCGAGGGCGAGCCCGGATTCCGGGCGCGCGAATCGCAGCTGATCGATGAGCTGAGCGCGCGTAGCAATATCGTGCTGGCTACCGGCGGTGGCGCCGTACTGGAGGAAAGAAACCGCGCCTGCCTCGCGGCGCGAGGTGCGGTCGTCTACCTGCATGCGTCTCCGGAGGATCTGTATCTGCGCGTGCGTCATGACAAGGGCCGCCCCCTGCTTGCCACGCCCGATCCGAGAGCGAAGCTCGCTTCGCTGTACGGCGAGCGCGATCCGCTGTATCGACAGATCGCCGATATCGTCGTCGACACCGGCAGGCAAAGCGCACAGGCGCTGGCGCGGCAGGTGCTCGACCGGCTGGAGGAACGCTGGAAGCTCTCCGCGTAGCGCTCGGCGGGCGCTCCTACCCGATTCACATCGGCAGCGGTCTGCTCGACCAGGCCGAGGTGTACGCGCCGCACGTTGCGTCCCGGCGCGTCGCGATCGTCACCAACCCGGTCGTCGCGCCGTTCTATCTCGAGCGATTGACCGCTTCGCTGCAAAGGGCCGGCGCGCAGGCAACGCCGATCCTCATCGCCGATGGCGAGCCGGCGAAAGACTGGAGCACGCTCGATCATGTCTTCGACGAGCTGCTCGCTGCGCGCTACGGGCGCGATGCGGTGATTTGTGCACTCGGCGGCGGCGTGGTGGGCGACCTTGCGGGCTTCGCGGCGGCGGTCTATCAGCGCGGCATTGCGTTCCTCCAGGTGCCGACCACGCTGCTAGCGCAGGTCGATTCGTCGGTTGGCGGCAAGACGGCGATCAATCATCCGCGCGGCAAGAACATGATCGGCGCGTTTCACCAGCCGCTCGCGGTCGTGAGCGACATTGCCACGCTGGATTCATTGCCGGAGCGTGAGCTTGCGGCCGGTCTGGCCGAAGTGATCAAGCACGGATTGGTTCTCGACGCTTCCTTCATCGACTGGCTGGAGCAAAACCTGGAGGCCTTGCGCCGGCGCGAGCATGCTGCGCTCGCCTTCGCGGTTCGCAGGTGCTGCGAGCTGAAAGCGAAAGTCGTGGCGGCGGACGAGCGGGAGGCGGGGCTGCGCGCCATTCTCAACTTCGGCCATACGTTCGGACACGCAATCGAGGCGAGCGCAGGCTATGGCACCTGGCTGCACGGCGAAGCGGTTGCCGCCGGCATGATGATGGCATCGGAGCTTTCCCTTCGCCTGGGGCTCGCGTCGCCGCAGGAAGTCATGCGGGTGCGCCAGCTTCTCCTGCGGGCGGGCCTTCCCGTCCAGGGTCCCGCCATTTCTCCCCAGTCGCTGCTCGAGTGGATGCGCGTCGACAAGAAAGCGGGCGGTGGCCGCATGAGGTTCGTGCTGCTTTGCGGCCTCGGGGCGGCGCAGATGCGCGCCGATCTTCCCGAGGAAGCGGTCATCGAGGTGATCCGGGACTGCTCGGCGCGCCCGTGAGGTGCGCCTCGCCGGGCGGGCCGCTTGTGACCGGGTGGGATGGCAGGTATATTCGAAATCCCGGCGGCCGAATGATGCACAGCCGCAATTGTGAGTAACCGGTTGATTTCAGGCCTTTTGCATGAACCGCCCTGACCCCGTGGGATTGTACGATCCGGCGAACGAGCACGATGCTTGCGGCGTCGGCTTCGTAGCGCACATCAAGGGCAGGAAATCGCACTCGATCGTGGATCAGGGCCTCTCGGTGCTGAAGAACCTGTCGCACCGTGGTGCAGTAGGCTGGGATCCGAAGCTGAGCGACGGTGCCGGATGCCTGATCCAGATTCCGGACCGTTTCCTGCGCGAAGAAATGGCGCGACAGGCGATCGAGCTGCCGCCCGCGGGCCAGTATGGCGTCGGCATGGTGTTCCTGCCGCGCGACCCAGCCTCGCGGATCGCCTGCGAATACGAGATCGAGCGCGCGATCAAGGATGAGGGGCAGGTGCTGCTTGGGTGGCGCGATGTTCCGGTAGATAACCGCGACCTCGCCGAACCGGCGCGCAAGCTCGAGCCGGTCGTCCGGCAGGTATTCGTCGGGCGCGGCGCGGGAGTGACCGTTACCGATGCGCTCGAGCGCAAGCTCTACATCATCCGCAAGAGCTCCGGCCATGCGATTCAGGCGCTCAGGCTCGCGCACGGCAAGGAGTTCTACGTGCCGTCGCTCTCGGCGCGCACGATTTGCTACAAGGGCATGCTGCTCGCCCACCAGGTGGGCGAGTACTACCTCGACCTGAAAGACGAGCGTGTGGAGTCCGCTTTCGCGCTCGTGCACCAGCGGTTCTCGACGAACACGTTCCCGTCGTGGGACCTGGCGCATCCGTTCCGCATGATCTGCCACAACGGCGAAATCAACACCCTGCGCGGCAACGTGAACTGGATCCGCGCGCGCCAGGGGGCCATCTCAAGCCCGATCCTCGGCGGCGACCTGGCGAAGATCTGGCCGTTGATCTACGACGGCCAGTCGGATTCGGCATCGTTCGACAACGCGCTCGAGTTGCTGGTGATGGGGGGCTACTCGGTCGCCCACGCGATGATGATGATGATTCCGGAGGCGTGGGAAAACCATACGCTGATGGATCCGAACCGCCGGGCGTTCTACGAGTATCACGCGGCAATGATGGAGCCATGGGACGGCCCGGCTTCGATTGCGTTCACCGATGGCCGTCAGATCGGCGCCACGCTGGATCGCAACGGCCTGCGGCCTTCGCGCTATATCGTCACCGAAGACGACCTGGTGATCATGGGCTCGGAATGCGGCTGCCTGCCCGTCCCCGAAGAGCGCATCGTCAAGAAATGGCGCCTGCAGCCGGGCAAGATGTTCCTGGTCGACCTGGAGAAGGGTCGCATCATCGACGACAAGGAGCTGAAGGATTCGCTCGCTTCGGCGCGCCCGTACGCCGACTGGATCGAGCGCATCCGCGTCAAGCTCGACGAAGTCGACACCGAGCAGACGCAGCCGCTGCGCTCGGCAGTGCCGCTGCTTGACCGCCAGCAGGCGTTTGCGTTCACGCAGGAAGACCTGAAGATCATCATGGAGCCGATCGCCGCCAACGGCGAGGAGCCGGTCGGCTCGATGGGGAACGACTCGCCGCTCGCGGTGCTCTCGAACCGCAACAAGACGCTGTCGCACTACTTCAAGCAGCTTTTCGCGCAGGTGACGAACCCGGCGATCGATCCGATCCGCGAGGAGCTGGTGACGTCGCTGGTGTCGTTCATCGGGCCGAAGCCGAACCTGCTCGGCATCGACGAGATGAACCCGCCGCTGCGGCTCGAGGTGACGCAGCCGGTGCTCGACTTCTTCGAGATGGAGAAGATCCGGCACATCGAGCGCTACACCGGCGGCAAGTTCAAGTCCTTCGAGCTCGACCTGACCTACCCGGTCGCCTGGGGCAAGGAGGCGATCGAGGCGCGACTCGCCTCGCTCGCCGCCCAGGCCGAGGACGCGGTGCGCAACGGTTATTCGATCCTGATCGTGTCCGACCGGAAGCTGGGTGCCGAGCGCGTCGCGATTCCCGCCCTGCTTGCGCTGTCGGCGATCCACCAGCATCTCGTCGGCAGGGGCCTGCGCACCAGCGCGGGCCTGGTGGTCGAGACGGGTTCCGCGCGGGAGGTACATCATTTCGCGCTGCTCGGTGCCTACGGCGCCGAAGCGGTCCATCCCTGGGTGGCGCTCGAGTCGGTGCTCGCGATGCGCCAGGACGACGCCACGGCGCAGAG
>DASUMM010000201.1:0-6775 GCA_036277655.1 Burkholderiales bacterium
AATGAGGCTGGCGCCGGTTCAGTACAACCAGCTAGAACCAAGCCCGCCGCGCGTGACTCCAACCGGACATGGGTCGCTTCGAAGGCAAGTACACACGCAGCCAGGGGCTGCGACGCACCTACGATTACGACCTTTCGGTAATGAAGACCGCCGACGGCTTCAGCTGGGAGGCGAAGATCCTTTTCGCGGGCGAGCTGAAGGGCTCGCCGAGCGGCATCGTGCACGTGGATCCGATCGACGCCGAATCGCGCGCCCGCGCGATGGTCGAGCTGGCGATCGAGAAGCTGGACGCGGTGCAGGAGTAAAGGGAAAGCGGCGGACGCGGGTAGAAGGATAGCCCCGCGCCCACCTGAACCGCGGATGCGCCCATTCCACAGGAACCTTGCTTCCGCGGCCTGGATCGAGCGTAGAGCGAACCGTGTTGCGTGCGCAATAGATCCTCCAGCACACGCGCGAGATGCTTCCTTTACAGCCTGTCGATCCCGTTCGACAGCAAATACGACGACGCACGATTGCCCGTTGCGGGCGCAAGGAATAGCGTGCCGACCAACAATAGGCAGAACGGCTCATGGGATGCAGGGCGGAGTGAATCTGGGACTGCAGTTCCGCGCGCGGTGCTCGCGATGCGGCTACTGCGCTTTTGAAGCGCCGGACCGGCTCGATCTCGGCGCCGATTTCGCGTGCAGGGGTTGCGGCCATCGCGGCAAGCTGGTCGAGTTCGCCGACGTGGCCACGCTGGATGCGATCCTGGAGTCGCTGAAGAAAGGCACGGTGCCGGCACTCGGGCACCCTGCACTTTTCCGCAGCGCTGGATAGTGAGGTGCCCGAATGCAAGTCGAAGGCAACCTGCAGGATGCGCGTGCCCTGTACGGCCAGTTGCGTGAGATCTTCGTTGCGCACCCTCCAGGCCGAGCAAGCTTGTCGACCTTGCGGCAGGTGGAGCAGCTGTGCGAGCAGGCAGCGCTCGCCTGCGTCGATCCGTATTGCCGCAAGAAGATCCAGGAAGCGCAGCGCTACGCCGCGGACTACCTCAGCGGAAACGGCCACCGGCGCTGGGCGCGCGGGCCCACTTCCGGCACCGTTTTCTTGCGGCGGCTGATCTTTCGCGCGCTCGAAGCCTACGACACGCGCCTGACCAACCTCGAGAACACCAGCAAGTAAAGCTACTGCTCCGCGAGCTGGGCGAGAACTTCGCCCGCCTGCTCGCACTGCGTGCGCGTGACGTCGAGGTGCGTCACCGCGCGAATCGTGCGCGGGCCGAACGCAAACACCAGCACTCCGCGCTCGCGCGCCTGCGCGACCACTGTATTGGCGTCCGGGGCGCCGTCCTTCAGCCGGAAAACGATGATGTTCGTCTGCACCGTGGCGAGATCGAGGTCGATCCGCTTGCTTTGGGCCAGCCGCTCGGCAAAGCGCCGCGCGTTCGCATGGTCTTCGGCGAGCCGCTCGTAGTGCTGTTCGATGGCGTATAGGCCGCAGGCGGCGTAGATGCCGGTCTGCCGCATCGCCCCGCCCAGCATGCGGCGATAGCGCACCGCCCGCTCAAGCAGCGCACGCGAGCCGGCAAGGAGCGAGCCGCCCGGCGCACCCAGACCTTTCGAGAGGGACACGCCGACCAGGTCGAACGGCGCCGCAAGGCTTGCCAGCGACGCACCCTTTGCGACCGCTGCGTTCCACAGCCGTGCGCCATCCAGGTAGCTGGCGATCGAGCGCTCGCGCGCGATGCGGAGAATCGCCTCGGCTTCGGCCTGCGGAAAGATCACGCCGCCGGCGCGATTGTGCGTGTTCTCGATCTCGACCAGCGCGGTCGGCGGGTAGATCACGTGGCCGCGCGGCTTGATCGCGGCCTCGAACTCGGCCGCGGTGAAGACGCCGCCGCTGCCGATCTCGGTGAACTGCACGCCCGCATTCGCTGCCGAGCCGCCCATCTCATGCCATACCGCATGGCTTTCGCGGCTGACGATCACGTCGTCGCCCGGGCGCGTGAGCGTCCGCAGCGCCACCTGGTTCGCCATGGTGCCCGAAGGCAACCAGATCGCCGCCTCTTTCCCGAGCCGCCGCGCAACTTCCTGCTGCAGCCGGTTCACTGTGGGGTCCTCGCCGTACTGATCGTCGCCGACCTCGGCCTGCGCCATCGCCGCGCGCATACCTTGTGTCGGGCGGGTGACGGTGTCGGACCGCAGATCGATTGCAGCGCTCATCGTTCTTCCTCCCACGGTATCATCCCAGAAATCGGGAGCTGCCTGCTCCCGTCGCACGTGGAGCGTAGAGGGGCCGATCCATGGAGCAGCAGAAGTTCCTGACGATGCTCGCGACCGTCGCCGAGGCGAAGAAGCTTCCGGCGGCGCATGTGCTGTTCGAAATGGGCGATCACGGCACCACGATGTACGTCGTCAAGTCCGGTGCGCTGCGCATCCAGATTGGCGATCTCGTGTTCGAGACCGTGGTCGAAGGCGGCATCGTCGGCGAGATGGCGCTGCTCGATGACGAGACGCACCAGCGCAGCGCCACCGTCATGGCGGCCACCGATTCCGAAGTGGTCGAGGTGAGCCGCGACCAGCTGCTGAAGCTGGTGCACGACCAGCCGCAGCTGTCGCTCGAATTCTGCAAGGTGATGATCCGGCGCCTGCGCAAGACGACGGTCCTCACCTACCACGACTCGATCACCGGCCTGCCGAACCGCTTCCGCTTCCAGGAGCTGTGCCGCGCGGCGCTCGCCAGGGCGCGGCGGCAGAACGCGATCCTCGGCGTGCTCTTCGTCGACGTCGACCATTTCCAGTCGATCAACGAGTCGCTCGGCTTTGCGCTTGGCGACGAGCTGCTCGGCGCGGTCGCCGGGCGGCTGCGCGAGACGCTCGAGGAAGCGCACCCCGTGGCGCGCCTGCTTGCCGACGGGTTCGGGGTGCTGCTCGAAGACCTCGGTAGCACGCACGAGCTGGCCTCGGCGGCCGAGCAGATCCTCGCCGCATTCACGAAGCCGCTGCTGGTTGGCGATCGCACCCACTACGTGTCGGTGAGCATCGGCGTCAGCTGCTTTCCGCAGGATGGGAACGACCCGGACGAGCTGCTGCGCAGCGCCGAGTCGGCCACCGGTCGCGCGCAGACCGCGGGCGGCAACTCCTACCAGTTCTACTCGGCGGAGCTGTTTGCCATTGCAGTGGAGACGCTGCATTTACGGAACGGCCTGCGCCAGGCGATCGAGCTCGACCAGTTCCACCTCGGCTACCAGCCGCGCGTCGCCGTCTCGACTGGCCGCATCAAGGGAGTCGAGGTGCTGCTGCGCTGGACGCACCCGGAGGCGGGCATCGTCCCACCGGCGAAGTTCATCCCGATTGCCGAGCAGGCGGGGATCATCGACCAGATCGGCGACTGGGTGCTGCGCGAAGCCTGCAAGCAGATGTGCAAGTGGCTCGCTTCGGGGTTGAAGCCGTTCCGGCTGGCGGTGAACCTTTCGGCTCGGCAGCTGCGCCGTGCCGACCTGCCGCAGCGGATCGAGGCGATCCTGAAGGAAACCGGGATGGACCCCGGGTGCCTGGAGCTCGAGATCACCGAGAGCACACTGATGGAGGATCCGGACCGCGCGATCGTGATGCTGAACGAGTTGCGCAAGCGGAACGTGCTGATCACGCTGGATGATTTCGGCATCGAGTATTCGTCGCTCGGCTACCTGAAGAACTTCCCGCTCGACTACATGAAGATCGACCAGTCGTTCATGCGCGGCATCCCGGCACAGCGCAACGACGTCGCGATCGCCAAGGCGATCATCACGCTGGCGAAGAACCTCGGGCTGCGCGTGATCGCCGAAGGGGTCGAGTCCGGACGGCAGCTCGCTTTCCTCGTCGACCAGCGTTGCGAGGAGTACCAGGGATATCTCTTTTCGCGCCCGATGCCGGCCGATCAGATGGAATCGCTGCTGCGCGCGAACATCGGTTCCTAGCGCGAGCGCCCAAAAAAAAGCCCCGAGCGGCGTTTCGCGCAACGGGGTTGGAATACGAGCGCGTGATGGAGGGATCGGCGCGCCCGATGCGCCAGCGGGAGCTAGCTGGCTGCCGCAGGAAAATCCCGCGGCGCATAAAGTATCTCCGCACCTCCCGGCGCCTGCCTATCACCCAAACGGGTGGTCGCTTCTCCGCACAAGAATTGCCTCCCCGCAAGAAACCTGCCTGAGCAGATAGGCCTTATGCCGGATATCGCACGGCAGGAGCGCTTCGCACAATGCGTCATGCTCAGCCCGTCGTTTCAGTGGAGTCGGCTCGAGTCCTCGGCGCGCGATGCTGCGGGCATGCTCCATCGCAGGGTGCCGCGCGCCACCGCTGCACGCACCATCGCGCTCGCATGCCTGGCCGCGGCCCTTGTCGTGCACGCCATCGCGGTCGAAAGCCCGACGCTGCTGCTCACCGGGCTGATGTCGTGGCTTGTGTACCGGCTCGCGCTGCGGGGGCTAGCGCCTGCGGTTTCGGCGCGCTTCCTGGAACGCCGCAATCGCGCGGCCCGGCGCCCCCGACTCGTACGAGCGGGCGAATTCGTCGATGCTGGCGCGGATGCAGGCCTCCAGCGGCGCCTCTTCCCAAAGATGGCAAAGGCGCTTCTGCGCCCGAAGCGCGTCCGCGTCGCAAGCGAGGATCGATTCGAGCGTGCGGTCGACGGCCGCGTCCAGCGCATCCGACGCTACTACCTGCTCGACGAGCCGCCAGTCGAGGGCCTGCGCAGCGTCGAGGGCCTCGCCGGTCATCACGAGCCAGCGCGCCCGGCCGGTTCCGACCAGGCGCGGCAGTAGCGCCGCTTCCACCACCGACGGGATCGCCAGCCGCACTTCCGGCATCGAGAACGTCGCGTGCGCAGCGGCGATCCGCAGGTCGCACGCTGCCGCCAGCTCCAGCCCCGCCCCGATGCAGTAGCCGTTCACCCGCGCAACGACCGGCAGCGGGCAATTGCGCATCGACGCGCAGGCCTCGTGCACCAGCGTGATGAAGGCGCGGGCGCTCGCCGGGTCGAGCGCGCCGAGCTCCTGGATGTTCGCCCCACCGATGAACGCCTTTTCACCGGCGCCGGTGACGACGATTGCGCGCACGCGCGCGTTGCGCTCGATCGCGCGCATGGACTCGACGATTGCCTGCAGCTCGGCGCGGCCGAGGATGTTGAGCTTCTTCGGATTGTCGAACGTCAGGCGGCCGACCAGGCCGCCCGGGCGCTCCTCGAAGTCGGTACGGACGCTCAAGCGGCGGCGCGCAGCGTTTTGGTGAACTCGGCGAGCTTGCGGGCGTCGGCGTCGAAGCGGCGAATCCCTTCGGAAAGCTTTTCGACCGCCATCTGGTCTTCGTTATGCATCCACCGGAACGATTTCTCGTCGAGGCTCACTTTCTCCACCCGATCGCCGGCGCTTTCTGCCGGCGAAAGCTGTCTACTGACCTCGCCTTGCGTCTCCGCCAGCTTTTGCAGCAGATCCGGGGCGATGGTCAACAAGTCGCATCCGGCAAGAGCCAATATCTGCCCCGTCTTGCGAAAGCTCGCCCCCATCACCTGGGTCTGGTAACCGAACTTCTTGTAGTAGCGATAGATCCGGGTCACCGACTGCACGCCCGGATCGTCTTCGAGGGCAATGTCGTCCACCTTGCGTGCCTGCCGGTGCCAGTCGTAGATGCGGCCGACGAACGGCGAAATCAGCGTTACGCCCGCATCGGCGCACGCCACCGCCTGAGCGAAGCTGAATAACAACGTCAGGTTGCAGTGGATGCCTTCGCGCTCGAGTCGCTCGGCGGCGCGGATTCCTTCCCAGGTGCTGGCGAGCTTGATGAGCACCCGCTCGCGTGAAACGCCCGACTCCTCGTAGAGCCCGATCAGCCGCCGCGCTTTTTCGATCGAGCCCTCGGTGTCGAAGGAAAGCCGTGCGTCGACCTCGGTGGAGACGCGTCCGGCGATATGCTTCAGGATCTCGCGCCCGAAGTTGACGAACATGCGGTCGGCATCGGCATCCACGAGGTGCGCGTAGCGCTGGTCCTGCGCCGACGTGAGCAACAGCGACGGGTTGGTGGTTGCGTCCTGCGGCTTCCAGCGCGCAATGGCGTCGATATCGCCGGTATCGGCGACGACGATCGAGTGCTGCTTCAGGGATTCGAGCTGCGTGGCCATGGCGCAAGAATAACCTGCTCGCACGGGGCTCCTCGCGAGCAATTCGCATTCGTTCCGTAGGGGATTGAAAAGGCTGGCTTTCCCGGAATTGCGGCGCAATGTAAACTGTTTAGTTAATTGCGCGTTGGGGTTCTAGCCCCGCGCTTTCAAAGCGCCAAGGAGAAGTGTTGCAGCCCACCGACATCCGCAATCCCGACTACTTCCACAAAGTGGTCGATTGCCAGTGGGCCTGCCCGGCCCACACCCCGGTTCCCGAATACATCCGTTTGATCGCGGCAGGCCGGTATTCCGAGGCCTACGTGGTCAACTGGAAATCGAACGTGTTCCCCGGCATCCTCGGCCGCACGTGCGATCGGCCGTGCGAGCCGGCGTGCCGCCGCGGTCGCGTCGAGGACGCGAACCTTGCCAAGCCCGAGCCGGTCGCCATCTGCCGGCTGAAGCGGGTTGCCGCGGACCTGAAGTCCGATGACGTGAAGCTCGCGATGCCCAAGCCGGCGGCGAAGACGAATGGCAGGAAAATCGCCTGCGTCGGCGCGGGGCCTGCCTCGCTCACCGTGGCGAGGGACCTTGCGCCGCTCGGCTACGAAGTCACCGTGTTCGACCAGGATCCGCGCGCCGGCGGCATGATCTGGTCGCAGATTCCGCG
>DASUMM010000202.1:0-5339 GCA_036277655.1 Burkholderiales bacterium
CCAGGGCGCCGGTGATCTGGCCACGGTCGGCCATCTTGCAGAGCGCGGCGGCGTCGAGCGTCGCCCGCATCCGCGGCGTCACCGTCTCGATGCCGGCGAGGACCGCAACCTTCGGCTCGGCAACGCCCATCAGCTGGGCGAAGTCGATCGCGTTCTGCACGATGTCGACCTTGTGCTGCAGCGTCGGCTCGATGTTGACCATCATGTCGGTGATGAAGAGCGGCCGCGGATAACTGGGCACGTCGATGTACATCACGTGCGACATGCGGCGCGAGGTGCGCAGCGCCCCCGGCGCAATTGCTTCCTTCATCAACTCGGCAGTGGTCAGGCTCCCCTGCACCAGCGCCTCGACGTCGCCCTTGCGTGCCAGCTCGACCGCTCGCGCCGTCGCTGCGCGCAAATGCGGGACGTCGACGATGCGCGTCACTCCGAGCTTGAGCTGATGGCGCTCGATGAGCGCGCGCAGCTCGCGTTCCGGCCCTACCAGCAGCGGCTCGAGCAGTCCGGCGTCGCGCACCGAGAATGCCGCCTGCAGCGTCGCTGCGTCGCACGGATGGACGAACGCGGCGCGCATCTGCTTCAGGCCTTGCGCGCGGCCGTACAGCCGGCGGTAGCGCGCGTCGCGGTCGGAGATCGTGATCTCCGGCATCGGCATGCGCGTGCGCTTGATCTTCTCGGTCGGCGCAAGCACCTCGGCTTCGCCGCTGATCACCTTGAGCCCGTCCTGGTTCGTGCACTTGCAATCGAACAGGATGTGCTTGTTGTGATCGAACTTCTGCGTGCAGGTGATCGTAATCGTCACCGTGTCGCCGACCTTCACCGGGCGCGAGAACTTGAGCGTCTGGCTGATGTAGATCGTCCCCGGCCCGGGAAATTCGGTGCCGAGCACGGTCGAGATCAGCGCCCCGCCCCACATGCCGTGCGCGATCACCTCGTGAAACAGCGACGAGCGCGCGTATTCCGGGTCGACGTGTGCCGGGTTGACGTCGCCCGACATGATGGCGAAGAGCTGGATGTCCTCCGGGCGCAGCGTGCGCGTCAGGACGGAGGTGTCGCCGACCTGGATCTCGTCGTAGGTGCGGTTCTCGATGAATTGCGACACTACCGGGGGACCGGAATCATTGACGGCGTCGTTCATGAGCACAGCTTAGACTTTTTTGCAGCGCAGCACCAGATTTACGCGCAGTAGGATTGGACTATGTTCATCGGCCACGCGGCCCTCGGGTTGGCAGCGAAACCGCTGGCTCCGCGCGCACCGCTCGCCACGATGCTGGTTGCGACCTACTGGCTCGACATCGTGTGGCCGGTGTTGCTGCTGTTTGGCGTCGAGCGGGTGCAAATCGATCCGGGCAATACCGCGTTCACCCCGCTCAACTTTGTGCACTACCCGTGGACGCACAGCCTTGCGGCGGCGATCGGCTGGAGCGTGCTTTTCGGCATCGCCTGCCGGCGCCTGGGCAAGCGCGCGGCGCTCGTCGTTGCGTTGCTGGTGTTCAGCCATTGGCTACTCGACTTCGTCACGCACCGAGCCGATCTGCCGCTCTGGCCGGGAAGCGGCACGAATGTCGGCCTCGGGCTATGGAATTCGGTGCCCGCCACAGTCGTCATCGAGTGCGCAATGCTCGCGGCTGGCGCTTGGATCTATGCGCGGAGCGCACCGCCCCGCGACCGCACCGGGCGCTGGGCGTTCTGGGGCCTCGTCACGTTCCTCTTCGTCATCTATTTTGCGAATGCGTTCGGTCCGCCGCCGCCCAGCGTGACGGCGATCGCGATTGCGGGCATCGCCGGCGCGGCGCTCTTCACCGCGTGGGCGTGGTGGATCGACCGGCACCGCGGCGCTTCCTAGGAATCTTTCGGTTCAATCGTGAGCGCAGCGACGCTGAAGTACAGCAAGTGCCCGAAGTGCGGTCATGCGGCGGCCGCCGGGACGACGCTGGAAACCGAGTGCCCGGCGTGCGGCGTTCTGTTTCGCAAGCTCTTCGCCGGGAGCGGACTCGCGGCTACGCACGAACCATCCGAGCGGGAGGAATCGCGGCTCGCGCGCCTCCTTGAGATTCCGCAACAGCACCGACGGATTCGCGCAATCGCCGCCGCCGCCCTGTTGCCGGTTGCTGCGTGGTACGCGTGGCAATTCCTCCGATTCGACATCGCGGATCCGGCAAGCATGCCGGCGGGATTCCTGTACGGCGCAATGGTGCCGTTCCATGAAGTCGGCCATATGCTGTTCCGCCCGTTCGGCGACTTCCTGCATAACGCGGGCGGGAGCCTCGCGCAATTCCTGATGCCGCTCGCCTTTGGCGTGTACTTCGTGCACTGGCGCGGCGACAACCTCGCCGGCTGGCTGATGCTGTGGTGGGAAGGCTCGCAGTGGGTGTACCTCGCACCGTACTGCTATGACGCCAAGAAGCCGCAGATGATCCTGCTCACGGCGCGCACCGGCGACACCGGTGCGCACGATTACGTCGACATGCTCGGCGATCTAGGGCTGCTCAACCGCGCGCACGAAGTCGCCGCGCTCATGAAGTACTTCGGCGTGCTGCTGATGGTCCTCGCGCTCGTCTGGGGCGCGTTGCTCGTCGCGCGCACCTGGCGCGAGCGCTAGCGCCTTCCCTTCTTGCCTTTCTTCTTCGGCAGCGGTGCCGGATTCGGCACTTCCTCGGCGACACAAAACACGCCGCCCTGGTAGGTCTCGGCGACCGGATCGCCGCCCGGCTTTTCGCGTGCAAGCACGTCGACCGCGTACTTCTCGGAATTGTCCTGCGGCCTGTAGCCGAGGCGGAACGCATTCGCGTTGTCGTACCACGCGCGGGTATTCGCCGAGATGCCGTAGACGATCTCGAACCGGATGTCCGGGTGCTCGATGCCGATCGACACGAGCTGCGCGATGTCTCGCGGACTGATCCAGATGGAGAGCCTGCGCTTGTCGATCGGCGCCGGGTTGACATTGCCAATGCGGATCATCAGGAACTGCATCCCGTATTTGTCGGCGTAGAGGCTGCCGAGCGCTTCGCCGAAGACCTTGGAGACGCCATAGCGGCTGTCCGGCTTGATGTAGACGCGGTGGTCGATCGTCTCGTCGCGGCGGTAAAAGCCGACCGCGTGGTTGGAGGTCGGGAAGACGATGCGCTTCACCCCGTTGCGCCGTGCCGCTTCGAACACGTTGTAGCAGCCGATGATGTTCGCGCTGAGGATGCCTTCCCACGGCCCTTCGACCGAGTAGCCGCCGAGGTGCACGATCGCATCGACGCCTTTCGTGATCTTCAGCGCATCCGCCATTTTCGAGACGTCGGCGCGCAGGTACGTTTCCGTGCCGACCTTGTTCAACGGCCGCAGGTCGGAGGCGCGAATGTTGTACTTGCCCGCGAGCTCGCGTCGCAGATGCGTGCCAACGTCGCCGGCAGCACCGGTAATCAGGATCGTCTTCATTCGCCTCCCCGGGCGATCTTGAGAAAGTCATGTACCAGGCGATTGAATTCCGCCGCCCGCTCGAAATACACCGAATGGCCGGCGCGCTTGACGCACGCGGCGCGGCCGTTAGGCACCATCGCCGCGAGCGCCGCGCCGGCAGCCGGCGGAAAAACCCAGTCTTCGTCGCCGGTCAGGAAGAAAACCGGCATCGGCAGCCGCCGAAGCAACTCCGGGTCCTTGACCCTCGACTGTCCCAGCCGGACACGCAGAGCGGCTCGATACTCCGCGGGCGTAAGCTCCGTGATCTGCCGGTACAGGCGAGCGAGCGCCGGCTGCTCGCGTTCCATCCGCTCGCCGCTCGCGACGCTGATGTCGCGCGCCTGGAGTGACGCGGCCGTCTTCTCCGACGACTCGAGCCATTTGTCGAATGTGTCCGCAAACCCGCCGATGCGACGGCAGTCGATCGGGCCTGCAGTACACGCCATGACAAGCGCCTGCACGTTCTCCGGCTCCCGAAGCGCATATTCGAGGCAGCTCCAGCCGCCCATCGATTGCGCGACGAGGCACACGTCCGCCAGCCCTAGGTGCTGAATCAGGGCTCCGAGGTCCTCTGCGTAGGAATCCGGCACGGTCTCGGGCGCAACCGGGCTCGATGGCGTAAAGCCGCGATGCGAAAACACCACGCAGGTGTACTTGTTCGCAAAGTACGCCACCTGCTGCCACCACGACAGGTACGTGCCGCCGAGGCCGTGCGCGAACACGATCGGTGGACCGCTTCCCGCAACCTGG
Organism: Burkholderiales bacterium; assembly: GCA_036277655.1. Lineage (GTDB taxonomy): Bacteria > Pseudomonadota > Gammaproteobacteria > Burkholderiales > SG8-39 > 2-02-FULL-66-14. The sequence goes on from DASUMM010000202.1 coordinate 4,198, forward strand.
TAATGGATCCTGCAGTCCGGGCGCTCGAGAAAACCGGTTCGCGTCATCCGAGCAGCGCCTTTCTCGTCCAATGCTCTGCGTTCACCGCGCCTTCCGGCGCCCTGCCGCGCAGGATCTCGCCCGCCTGCGCGACGGTTTCCATCGACTGGTGCTCGATCGCCGGCAGCGTGAGTCCTGCGGTGTGCGGCGTGGCGATCACGTCGGCGCGCCTTGCGATCGCAGGCGTCGGCATCTGGTCGGGCGCGCGGCCGACGTCGATCGCGCAGCCTCCGAGGCGGCCGGAATCGAGCGCGCGAACCAGCGCTCGCTCGTCGACCAGGTTGCCGCGCGAGACGTTGAGGAAGAACGCGCCGGGCTGCATTTTCGAGAACGCGGCGTCATCGATCAGATTCTCCGTCTCGGCGGTGGCCACAGCCAGCGGCACCACGTAATCGCTTTGCGCGAGCAGCTCGTCGAACGCCGTCTGCTCGATGTCCTTCACATACGGATCGAAGACGAGCACGCGCATGCCCAACGCTCGCGCCATGCGCACCACCTCGCGTCCGATCGCACCGTAACCGATCACGCCGATCGTTGCGCCGCGCAGTTCTTTCCCCAGGGTCGCCTGCGGCACGCGGCCGGCACGGTATTCGGCGGCGCTACGCGAAATTCCGCGCGAAAGATCGACGAGAAAACCGAGCACGAGCTCGGTCACCGCGCTGACGAAGCCGGCGCTCGCCTGCGTGACGAGCACGCCGGCGCGGCTCGCGGCGGCGACGTCCACGTTGCGGATGTCGATCGCGCAGCGCAGGAACGCAACCAGCTTCGGCAGTCGCTCGAAGAGCGCGGCGGGCGCAGGCGACTGCCGGTAGGAAACAATCAGGTCGCAATCGACGGCGGCCGCGATCAGCGCTTCGCCTTCGAGCGGCTGCGCTCCGGCGTGCAGCTTTACTTCGCCCACCACGCGCAACCCGGCAAGCGCGCGCTCGCCATAGTAGTTGCGCAGCGCTTGCGGCGAATGCGTGAGCAGAATCCGACTCAAGCGGTATTCCCCCATTCCCGTGAAACGGCAATCCTAGCCGCCTGCACGGGCGCGGCCTAGTCACAGTAACATCGGCCCATGAGCGAATCCTGGCACCCCTCGCAGCGCTATCCCGATTCCG
>DASUMM010000203.1:0-3904 GCA_036277655.1 Burkholderiales bacterium
CCAGATTCCGTGGCTGCTGGCGAGCGCCTGCAGCGTGCTTGCTGCCTCCTCGGTGACGATCAGCACGCGCACCGCCGCGTCGGCGAGGATCTCGCCCAGCTCGCGCTCGGTGTAGAGCGGATTCAGCGGCACGTGCTGCGCTCCCGCGGCGAGAATGCCGAACGCCGCGATGCAGGCGTCGATCGAGTTCGGCAGCACCGTCGCGACACGCTCGCCCCGTGCACCGAGCGCCTGCAACTCTGCGGCGAACGCCGCGACGCACGCAGCGTATTCGCGATAGGTGAGCCGCGTCGCGCCTTCTGCGAGCGCCTCGGCGTCGGGCGCCTGCCGGGCAGCCGCCGCGAGCATGTGAACAACGCTCGGATAAGCGTGCGTAGGCGTCATGCCGGACGCGGCTGCACGCGCGGAAGGCTCGGGCCAACGAGCATCGCACCGTACAGCACGACATAGATCAGGAACGCGGCCGACCATGCCGCCGCCGAGCCGGCGAGCACCCAATCGGCAAGGCCGTGCACCGAATAAGCGAGCCGCGCCAGCGCCGCGGCGAATGCGAACCAGTACGCGGCCTGCATCGCAGGCGCGACGACCAGCGGCCGCCCGGTATGTCGCAGCACGACCCGCGTCATCAGCCCGGTCATCACGAGGCCGAGCGCGCCGAGCGTGAACGAGTGTGTCCATGCGTCCTGCGGCACCGCGTGCGTCACTTCGGCGAGAGCGCGCAGCAGGAATGTGGCGAGGAACCAGAGATAGCCGAGGTGCAGCGTCCACAACAGCGGCTCTGCCACGGTCCGCCAGCCGCGCCAGCGCAGGAAGCGCACGGCCTGCACGGCGAAGGCAAGCATCGCCGAGGCGAGGATCCAGGCTGCAGGCGCCTGCGCAAGGTCAGCAAGTGCGAACAGCACCATTGCGCCCGCAGTAGCGTACTCGAGCGGCACATGGATCGCGGCGGCGGTCTCTCCCCGCGCACGAAGATAGTTGCGCGTGAACGCCGGAGTAAGAAGCCCACCGTAGAGCGAAAAGAGGAAAGCGAGCGCATGCAGGCCCAGGCGAATCGCCCACGCCGCGTCGTCGCTGGAGCCATGGGCCGCCGCGACGTGGAACAGTACGTTGCCGATCGCCAAAGCGACGAGCGGCGGCAGCGTCCAGAGAAAAAGGAGCCGGCGGCCGACGCCGAGCACCGGCGCAAGCAGCAAGCACAGCACCGGCAGCAGCGCGCAATCGAGCAGCGCCACCGCGATGGGCGGCAGCGATCCGCCGGAGAGCATCGCCAGCCGCCCGGCGAGCCACAGCCCGCTCAGCGCCGCGAGCGGCGCGCCGCGCAGTTCGGCAGCGCCGGTCCAGCTCGGCAGCGCAGTGAGCAGCACGCCGCAGACGATCGCCGTCGCGAAGCCGTAGACCATCTCGTGCGCGTGCCACAGCGGCGGCAGCGGCGCCAGCATCCACAGCGCGACCGCAAGCGGCCCGTGCACTGCGCCAAGGAGGAAAAACGGTCGGAATCCGCTCGACCAGAGCGGTGCCTGCAGGTTCACAGCGCCTTGCCGATGATGTGCTTCATCACCTCGTTGGTCCCGGCGTAGATGCGGTGCAGCCGCGCATCGACCCACAGCCGCGAGATCGGGAAATCGGTCGTGTAGCCGTAGCCGCCGTGCAGCTGCAGGCAGGCGTCGATCACGCGATCGGCAACTTCGGTCACGCCGAGTTTCGCCTTCGCCGCGAGCACCGGCGTCACCTTCCCTTCGGCGTGCAACGCGATGCACTGGTCGAGGAACGGCCGCATCGCATCGATCGCCGTCGCCACCTCGGCGAGCTTGAAGCGCGTGTTCTGGAAGTCGAGGATCGGGTTGCCGAACGCTTTTCTCGTCCGGACATACTCGAGCGTCTGGTCGTACGCCGCCTCGCACATCGAAAGCGAGCGGATCGCGACGATCAGCCGCTCCTGCACCAGGCCGTGCATCAGCATGCGCCAGCCGTCGTTCTCGCGACCGAGCAGCGCGGAGGCCGGCACGCGCACGTCGTCGAAGAAAAGCTGCGCCGTGTCCTGGCCGCGATTGCCGATCTTGTGCAGGTTGCGGCCCTTGCGGTAGCCGGGCGTCGCGGTATCGACGAGAAAAAGCGACACTCCTTTCGCGCCCAGCGCGGGCTCGGTCTTCGCCGAAAGCACGATGAGGTCGCCGTTGATGCCGTTGGTGATGAACGTCTTCGCGCCGTTGATGACGTAATGATCGCCGTCGCGGCGCGCGCTGGTGCGCATTCCCTTCAGGTCCGAGCCGCTGTCGGGCTCGGTCATGCCGATCGAGGCGATCACTTCGCCGGAGGCCATTCCGGGCAGCCAGCGCCGCTTCTGTTCCTCGTTGCCGAACTCGACCAGATACGGCGCGACGATGTACGAATGCAAGTCCCACGACGGGGCACCGAGGCCCCAGTAGCCAAGCTCCTCCATCACGATCGCGTCATAGCGGAAGCCGCCGCCCGAGCCGCCGTAGTCGGCCGGAATGCTGGTGCCGAGAATGCCGATCTCGCCCGCGCGGCGCCAGATCGAGCGCGGCGTGATGCCCGCCTCCTCCCACTTCGCATACTCGGGCAGCACCTCGTTCGAGAAGAACTGGCGCACGGTGCGCCGGAACGCCTCGTGCTCGGACTGGTACAGCGTGCGGGGAATCGCGGGATCCATGGCGCTTTTGATTCTAGGCCAGTGCTTTACGGGACCGCCCCATTCGGCCATCATGGCCGCACCACTCCTTGACGAGGATCATGCCGAGAAAATCTTTCCGCAGCCTGCTCGCGGCCGACGGGCCGCTGATCCTGCCCGGCGCGCATGATGCGCTCACGGCGCGGCTGATCCAGCGCGCCGGCTTCGAAGGATTCTTCATCGGCGGCTTCGGCGCCGTCGGCGCGCGCTTCGGCGTGCCGGACATCGGCCTGAAGGCGCTCGGCGATATTTCGCAAGCGGTGCGCGACATTCTGGCGGCGTGCGATCTCCCGGTGCTCGTCGATGCGGACGACGGCTACGGCGACGTGAAGAACGTCGTTCACACCGTGCACACGTACGAGAGAATGGGCGTCGGGGCGCTGTTTCTCGAAGACCAGCGCTGGCCGAAGCGCTGCGGCCACCTCGAAGGCAAGCAGGTCGTTCCCGTCGAGGAGCACGAGGCGAAGATCCGCGCGGCGGCCACCGAACGCATGAACCCCGACACGTTCCTCATCGCGCGCACCGACGCACGCGCGGTCACCGGCCTCGATGACGCGATGCACCGCGCCGAGCGCTACCTGCGTGCCGGCGCCGACTGCATCTTCATCGAGGCGCTGCGCACGGTGGAGGAACTCGAGCGCGTCGGCAGAGCTTTCAAGCTGCAGGTCGCGAATCCGCTCGCCGGCGGCGTCTCACCGATCCTGCGCCCGGAGGAGTACTACCGGCTCGGATTCAAGATCCTGCCGTACGGCATCGACCTGATCCTGCGCGTCACGCGCGCGATGCAGGTCGCGCTGGAAGACATGCGTTCCGGAAAATTCGCGCTGATGGGCACCGGCGCGAGCCTCGAGGAGTATCTCTCGGTGGTGGGCTTCGACGAATGGAGCCGCATCGAAGGCCATTCGCGATGACCTGGAGCGGAGCGCTGACGCACATCCATATCGCCGCGGAGGGCGGCGCGCCGATGAAATCGCTCGACTCGGCGAAGCTGATTGCCGGTGTCGGCATCGAGGGCGACCGCTATGCCACCGGCCGCGGCTTTTACTCGAAGACACCGCGTGCCGACCGTCAGGTGACGCTGATCGAGATGGAGGCGCTCGAAGCCCTCTCACGCGACCATGGCATCGAGCTGCTGCCGAAGGAGTCGCGGCGCAACCTGACCACGCGCGACGTTCCCCTGAATCACCTGGTCGGCCGCCGCTTCCGCGTCGGCAC
>DASUMM010000204.1:0-6339 GCA_036277655.1 Burkholderiales bacterium
GGCTTCCCCTGATCGGGCCGATCGGCGATGAAGCCGCCGATCCACCGAAGAATCCGCAGTTGTCTGCGCTCGCGCGGCATCCCGGGCTCTATGGAGCTTTCGCCTACGGTTCTCGCGGGTTGCTATGGGCCGGCCTCGGCGCCGAACTGGTTGCAAGCATGATCGAAGGCGAGCCGCTGCCGACGGAAGGCCGGCTGGCCGACGCGCTCGACCCCGGAAGATTCCTGCTGCGCTCGCTGCGGCGAAGCCGCTAGCGCCCGCGGAACTTCGGCGCGCCGAGCTTCTTTGCGAACGCGGTCACGCCGCTCGCGAAGTCCTCGCTATGCCCGGTCGCCGCGATCGCCTGCGCCTCGAGCTCCATCTGCGTCTCCAGGCTTTCCTGCGTCGAGTGCAGGAAGAGCTGTTTTGCGCGGCCAAACGCATATGTCGGCCCATTCGCAAGCTCGGCCGCCAGCTTCGTCACCGCTGCCGAAAACTCGGCGTCGGCGACCACTCGATTCACAAGCCCCCAGTCCATCGCCTCGCGCGCCGAAAGCGTCCGGTTGGTGAGATACAGCTCCATCGCGCGCAGATAGCCCACGAGCCGCGGCAGGAAGTACGTCGAGCTGCCGTCGGGCGCGGCACCGATTTTCGAATAGGCGATCGTGAAGCGCGCCGATTCGGTCGCAATCACCAGGTCGCCGGCGATCGCCAGGCTGAAGCCTGCGCCGGCCGCGACGCCGTTGACCGCCATCACTACGGGCTTGGGCGAGCGCGCAAGTCGCGAGATCGCGCCGTGAAAATCGGTGGTCAGGCGCTTTATGTGCACGCCGATGCGATCGAGCGTCTCGGAGAAATCCTTCACGTCGCCGCCGCTGCAGAACGCCTTGCCGGCGCCGGTCAGCACGATGCAGCGCACGGAACGATCTTCGTCGGCTTCGATCGCCGCGTGCAGCAGGTCGCGCCCGAGCGCGTGGTTGAGCGCGTTGTAGGCGTCGGGGCGATTCATGGTCAGGGTCGCAATTCCGCCGGCGACTTCGTAACGCAGGGTCTCGTAGCTCATCCGCGTCTCCACTTCGATGCACGTTGGTATTCGACATACAAGTCGCGGAAGGTGCGTCCTTCCGGTGCCGGAAAATCGCGTGCGTGCGTCCACCCGGGGTCGAACGGCAGGCGCTTGATCGAGCCGCGCCGTCCGCCCATCCAACGCAGGATGCGCGCGGCGACCTTGGTAGCGGCCGCATAGAGCCGCGGCCGCAGCGCGAACGCCGCCCAGATACGAAGCCCCAGGCGCTCCTGCCAGGGACGCAAATCCTGCTCGGTCTGTTTTTCGCGCAGCTTCCGCAGCAACTCCGGCAGCGGGATCATGACCGGGCATGCGACTTCGCACGCGCCGCATAGCGTCGCCGCCTGCGGCAGGTCGAGCGCGTTCTCGAGCCCGTTGTAGACCGGCGTCAAAACCGACCCCATCGGTCCCGGATACACCCATCCGTAAGCGTGCCCGCCGACCGTCTGGAACACCGGGCAATGGTTCATGCACGCACCACAGCGGATGCAACGCAGCATCTCCTGCATGTCGCTACCGACGAACCGCGTGCGACCGTTGTTCACGAGGACGACGTACATGTGCTCCGGTCCGTCGAGATCGCCTTCCCGCCGCGCACCCGTGAGGATGGAAAAATAATTCTCGATCTCCTGCCCGGTGGCGGAGCGAGGCAGGATCCGGTTGAGCGCCGAAAGGTCTTCGAGCGTCGGGATCACCTTCTCGATGCCGGTGATCGCGACGTGCACGCGCGGCAGCGTGGTCACCATGCGGCCGTTGCCTTCGTTCGTCACGATTGCCACCGAGCCGGTCTCGGCGACGAGGAAATTGCCGCCCGAGATCCCGAGATCGGCCGAGAGGAAATGCGGCCGCAGCATCTCGCGCGCTTCGCGCGTCAGCCGCTGGATGTCGTCGCTGCGCGGCTGGGCATGGTGCTTCTCGAAGAGCGCCGACACCTGCTCGAGGTCCTTGTGGATCGCCGGCGCGATGATGTGCGATGGCGGCTCCTTCGCAAGCTGCAGGATGTACTCGCCGAGATCGGTCTCGACCGGCTGCACCCCGGCCTGCTCCAGCGCGTCATTCAGCCCGGCTTCCTCGGAAAGCATCGATTTCGACTTGATTGCCTTCTTCAGGCCGTGGCGCCGACAGATGTCCAGCACGAGCGCACACGCCTCTTCGGCATCCTCGGCCCACAGAACGACCGTCCCGCGGCGGGTTGCTTCTTCCTCGAACCGCAACAGCCACGCATCGAGGTGCGCGAGCGAGCGATCGCGGATGGCGGCACTCGCCACACGCAGCTCTTCGAATGCCTCGATGCCGTAGGCGGCGCGGGCCACGGCGCGTTTGTCGGCGAAGCCCGAGCCAAAACGCTTCAGGTTGCGCTGAAGCTGCACGTCTTCGAGCGCGCGCGAGGCGCGCTGGTGAAAGTGCATCGACGCGACCTGCATCAGCGCTCCCAGGTCAGCAGTTCGGCCACGTGCAGAACCAGCGTCTGGTCATCACCGATTCGTCGGAGCTTCCCTTCGAGATTCAGGATGCAACCCAGGTCCCCGAGCACGACCGCGCCCGCACCGGTTGCGCGCGCCTGGTCGCATTTTGCCTCCGCCATCGCGGCGGAAATCTCGCCGAGCTTCACTGAAAACGTGCCGCCGAACCCGCAGCAGGTCTCCGGCTCCTTCATCTCGTGCAGTCGCACGCCCGGCATCTTCGCGATCAGCGAGCGGGGTTGCGCCTTCACGCCGAGCTCGCGCAGTCCGGCGCAGGAATCGTGGTAGGTGATGGTGCCGGAATACTCCCCGGGCACCTGCTCGATTTTCGCCACGTTCAGCAGAAAATCCGTGAGCTCGTAGGTCTTTGCCGCCAGCCGCTCCGCCCGCTCGGTCCAGTAGCCGTCGCCTGCGAGCACATCGCGGTAATGCTTGCGCACCATGCCCGCGCACGAGCCGGAAGGCGCGACCACGTAGTCGCAATCCTCGAATTCCGCGATCAGCTTTTGCGCCAACGCGCGCGCCGAGGGCCGATCGCCCGAGTTCCACCCGGGCTGTCCGCAACAGGTCTGCGTTTGCGGCGCGAACACTTCGCATCCAGCGGCCTCGAGAAGCTTGACGGCCGCAAGCCCGATGCGCGGACGGACCAGATCGACGAGGCACGTGACGAGCAGACCGACGCGCATGCGCAAATGATAGCTCGCATTTCACATCGTGAGATAAAATTCCGTGCGATGGCGGCAAAAGACGGCGAGAAGAGTCCGATCCAGGTCATCGAGCGGATGATGCGGCTGCTCGACACACTGGAAGAGCATCCGGAACCGCTGGGACTGAAGCAGATCGCGCAATACACCGGGCTGCATCCCTCCACGGCGCACCGCATTCTTGCGGCGATGGCCGCCGACCGGCTCGTCGATCGGGTCGAGCCGGGCAGCTACCGGCTCGGCATGCGATTGCTCGAGCTGGGCACGCTCGTGCGCTCGCGCATCAGCGTGCGCGAGCTGGCGCTGCCGATGATGCGCGAGCTGCATGCCCAGACCGGCGAGACCGTGAACCTCTCGGTGCGGCACGACGACGAAATCGTCTACGTAGAGCGAACTTCGTCCGGCCGCTCCGCGATGCGGATCGTCCACATGGTGGGCGCGCGTGCCGCGCTCCATGTGACCGCCGCTGGAAAGCTTTTCCTGCTCGAGGAGGGTTTCGGCAAGCTGCGCGATTACGCCCGGCGCACCGGCCTTTCCCCGCACACACGCAATTCGCTCTCGAGCATCGCGCTTCTGGAGCGGGAGCTCGAGCGCATCCAGCGCCAGGGCTGGGCCACCGACAACGAGGAATACGAGATCGGCGTGCGTTGCGTCGCGGCGGCAGTGCGCGACGACGCAAACCAGCTCATCGCGGCGCTGTCGATCTCGACGCCAGCCGACCGCATGAAGTCGCAGTGGGGTGCCCTGGTGAAGGAAGCCGCCGAGCGGATCTCGCGCGCGATCGGGCACCGCCCGGCCGCGCGCATCGGCTCACACTAGGCCGCGGCGAGCCCGAAAAGCGCGAAGTACCGCCTGGCGTCCTGCCAGATTTTCGCCGTGCCGAAGCCCGCGGCCGAGGCGAGCGCGCGAAATTCCTCCACCGAGTACTTGCAGGAATTCTCGGTGTGGATCGACTCGCCGACGTCGAAGCCGAAGCGGTGGCTGCCGATGGCGACCGTCTGTTTGGCGAGCGACACCAGGTGCATCTCGATCCGTCCCAGCGTGGCGTTGTAGAAAGCGTAATGCGTGAAGCGATCCAGCCGGAAATCGGCACCGAGGTCGCGGTTGGCGCGCGCAAGCAGGTTCAGGTTGAACGCCGCCGTGACGCCCTTGGAATCGTTATACGCAGCGTGCAATACGTTGGCGTCCTTCTTCAGGTCGACGCCGACGAGCATCGCCCCTTGCGTGCCGACGAGTCCACGCGACATCTTGAGGAACGCGTGCGCTTCCTGCGGCGTCAGGTTGCCGATCGTCGACCCCGGGAAGTACACCACCCGGCGGTGCTCGCGGCGACTCGCGTAAACGGGCAGCTTGAGCGGCTGCATGAAATCGCCGACGACGCCGAGGATGTCGAGCCAGGGAAATTCGCGCGCAAGGCGCCGCGCGGCCTTGCGCAAAGCCGCCTCCGAGATGTCCACCGGCACGTAGGCTGCAGGGCGCAGACGCCGCAGCAGCAGCCGGGTTTTCAGGCTTTCGCCGCTGCCGTATTCAATGAGTTCGCAACGCTCGCCGGCGAAGCGCGCAATGTCCTCGAGATGACCGCGCGTCAGTGCCAGCTCGCAGCGCGTCGGGTAGTACTCGCGCAGGCGGCAGATCGCCTCGAACAGGCGACTGCCTTCCCCATCGTAGAAGTACTTTGGCGAGAGCGATTTCTGCGGCAGCGAGAGCCCCGCGATGACGTCCTCGCGGAAGCTGTCGGGTTGGGCGAGCGAGCCGGAGAGCCGGACGGTGCCGCGGCGGGAGCGACCTAGCTGCGCGGTGCGGCGACGCTGGTCTCGAGCCACTTGCGGATGCGGTTTGCGTCGCCGATCCGCGAGTATCTGCCCCAGGAATCGAGCAGCACGACGACCAGATCGCGCGAGGCCAGTCGAACCCGCATCACCAGGCAGCGTCCCGCCTCGCTGATGAAACCGGTCTTCGACAAGCCGATCTCCCATGTATTGCTGCGCACGAGACCGTTGGTGTTGCGATAGGCAACCTGCCGGCCGAGCGCGGTGATGGTCGCGCTCTCGCGCGTTGAATACTGGGCGATCAGCGGGTGCTGGTGCGCCGCCTGCACAAGGCGGGCAAGATCCCGTGCACTCGAGACGTTGGCCGGCGAAAGACCGGTGGCGTCTGTGAAGCGCGTGTCGTACATCCCCAGCACCGCTGCCTTGGCGTTCATCGCCTTCACGAATGCCTCGGTTCCGCCGGGGTAGGTCCGCGCGAGCGCCGCGGCGGCGCGGTTTTCCGACGCCATCAGTGCCAGCAGAAGCAATTCGTCACGGGTCAGCACCGTTCCGGGCTTCAACCGCGAGCGGGTGCCTTTCAGCAAGTCCTGGTCGTCGCTGCTCAATGCAACGCGCTGCGACAGATCCAGCTTCGCTTCCACCATGACCAGCGCGGTCATCAGTTTGGTGATCGAGGCAATCGGCAGCACGGCGCCAATGCCCTTCTGAAATACGATTTCGCCGCTGTTTGCATCCTGCACCAGCGCAACCGATGAGCGCAGTGCGAGCGGATCGCCGTCCTCATCGGGATGGTGCGCCTTGCTGCGCTTGCCTCCGGCAGCCTGGGCGAATCCGATCGTCAATGCAAGCGCCGCTGCGAGCGCAAAAAGGACGACGATCTTCTCCAGACGATGCAGCGTTCTCGGTTCTGACTGCATGTTCTCCCTCGTACCCCCTCAGGTACGCTCAACGTCCCTTTTTTTACAACCGGTTTGTTACTCTTCTTCGATTGCTGGCGAGTTTAGCCAAAACGCCTCAAATTGCAAGAAAAATAAGAGGCTACCGCCTGATATTCGAAATTATGTGAACTCGCTGGCGCATCCGTCAGGCCGCTTTGGCCCGCTCCAGCACCTCTTCCGCCGCCGCTTCCTGCTGCTGCAGCGCCCACATGCGGGCGTATTCGCCGCCCGCCGCGCGCAGCTCGCCGTGGGTGCCGCGCTCCACGATGCGGCCGTGGTCGAGCACCAGGATCTGGTCCGCGTCCATCACCGTGGACAGCCGGTGCGCGATCACCAGCGTGGTGCGGTTCTCGCAGAGCCGCAGCATGGCGTCCTGCACCAGCCGCTCGGACTCGGAGTCGAGCGCGGCGGTCGCCTCGT
>DASUMM010000205.1:0-7255 GCA_036277655.1 Burkholderiales bacterium
GCACCGAGGCGATGCGCTCGCGGTTCTCCGGCGTCAGCACCGAGTTGGCGCTCGCCATCAGCGCGCGGGCATCCTGCACGGCGCCTTCCGCACCCGTCGAGAGCGTGTCGAAGAACGAGGGCTTGAGCGCCAGTTCCGGCACGCCGGAGGGCCCCTTCGGCGGCGGCGCGGTCTCGTTCGAATCGTCGAGCAGATGCACGTAGGCGATGCCGGTGATGCCTTCCATGCCGAGTTGCGCATACGTTCCGCGCGTGACCGGGATGTCGCTGTTCACCTCGACGTCGATCAGGATGCGGCGGCGATCCTGCGGATCGAGGCGGATCGTCGTCACGCGCCCGACGCCCATGCCGCGATAGCGCACCTGCGCCTGCGGATTGAGCCCGCTCACCGGTGTCGTGGAAACGACGCGGTAGGTCTTGCGCTCGATCGGCTCGCGCGCGAGCCACTGCGCCCAGACGATCATTCCGGCAACGAGGGCGATGACAAAGAGCCCGGTGAAGAATGCGTAGGCGCGGCTTTCCATGCGCTCCTCAGGCGACGGCGCCGCCGTGCGCGAGTGCCCGGCGGCCGCGTTCGCCGCCGAAAAAGCTGCGTACGAACGGATGCGGCAACTGCTGGACGACGTCCAGCGTGTCGCAAGCGATTATATGCTGCTCGCCCAGCACCGCGACGCGGTCGGTGAGCGCGTGCAGCGTGTCCAGGTCGTGCGTCACCATCAGCACCGCGAAGCGGTGCTCGCCGCGCAGCCGCTGGATGAGCTGCACGAAGCGCTCGGAGCGGTCCGGATCGAGACCCGCGGTCGGCTCATCGAGGATGAGCAGGTCCGGAGAAAGCGCAAGCGCGCGAGCAAGCGCCACGCGCTTCACCATGCCGCCGGAGAGGTTCGCCGGCAAAAGCGACCCGTGATGCGGCGCAAGCTCCACCTCGGAGAGCTTCGCATGCACGATCGCACGAATCTTCTTCTCCGACACGCCGCCGCGCTCGCGCAACGGAAACGCCACGTTGTCGAACACGGTGAGCGCCGAAAAGAGCGCGCCGTTCTGGAACAGAACGCCCATCCTGCGCCGGGTGTCGCGCACTCGCTTGAAGCTCGGTTCGTCCCAGGAGACGCCGAACACGCGCACCACTCCGGCGAACGGTCGCTTCAAGCCGAGGATGACCCGCAGCAGTTGCGTCTTGCCGCTGCCCGAGCCGCCGACCAGCGTCATCACCTCGTCGCGGCGCACTTTCAGGTGGAGATTGCGATGCAGCACCTGTCCCGGGCCGACCACGTTGACGAGGCCTTCGATCTCGATTGCGTATTCGGCGGGGTTAGCCGACATTGCGCAGCAGGATCGCAAATATCGCGTCGAGGATGATCACGCAGGTGATCGCCGCGACGACCGAGCTGGTGACGCCGGAAGCCAGGCTGTCGGTGTTCGGCGCCACGCGCAAGCCGTAATGGCAGGCGACGAGCGCCACGGCGAAGCCGAACGCCGCCGACTTGCCGATGCCGATCCAGAAGTTCACCACCTCGACCGCACGCGGCAGCGCCTCGAGAAACGCTTCCGGCGCGATGCCGAGCGTGAAGCGCGACACCAGCATGCCGCCGGCGAGCGCGGCAAGGTCGGTGCAGAACGCAACCAGCGGCAAGGCGATCGCAAGCGCGACGACCTTCGGCAGCACCAGTCGCGTGACCACCGACACGCCCATCACCTGCAGCGCCTCGATTTCCTCCGTCACGCGCATCACGCCGAGCTGCGCCGTCATCGCCGAGCCCGAGCGTCCGGCGGCGATGATCGAGGCGAGCATCGGCCCCAATTCGCGCACCACGCCGACGCCGACGATATTGATCACCAGGAGGTCGGCGCCGTAGCGCTTCAGTTGCAGCGCGGAGAGGTACGTCAGCACGATGCCGACCAGGAAGCCGACCAGCATCGTCACCGGCAGCGCTGCCACGCCGGCGCGAAACACCCCGGCCGAAAGCTCGCGCAGCGGAATGTCGCGCGGCCTGCGCGCCAGGTGCGCCGCATCGATCACGATGCGCCCGAGGAGCGAAACCCCGTCGCGCAGGTGCACGCCGAACACCATGGCTCGCTCGCCGAGCGAGACCAGCGGCTCCACCGGATCCATCGAACGCTCGACCGCCATGCGCACCCGGGCGCCCTGGCTGACGCGATCGAGGATCTCGCGCGTGCGTGCCGAAGCGTCGATCTGCTGCGCACCGCGCAGCGCGCGGGCGAGCCACAGCGCGCCGGTGTCGTCCAGCTCCTCGATCGGGGTCAGGTCCCAGGCGATCCGGCTCGGCGGGGCGCGCCGCAGTTTCTCGAGGTCGCGCTGGATTTCCTCGCGCCGCGCCTTGAGCCCGCTGAAAGTCCAATCGCCGGACGCCTTCACGCGCAGCGGCACGGGATCGGTCTCGACGGTCTCGATGGCGAGCGCGGCGTCGCGAGCGATCATGGCGCGCGAGTATACTCGCGGCCCCCATGACGCTGGTCGACATCGGCGCCAATCTTACGCACGCTTCCTTCGGCGACGATCTTGCCGGCGTGCTCGAGCGTGCGGCGCACGCAGGCATCGCCACCATCGTCGTCACCGGAACGAGCGTCGAAGAGAGCGAGCATGCGGCTCGGCTCGCCGCAGAGCATCCGCAAATGCTGTACGCGACCGCGGGCGTGCATCCGCATCATGCGCGCGAATGCGGTCCGCAGACGATCCCGGCGCTGCGCGCGCTTGCCGCGCAGCCGCGCGTCGTCGCGCTCGGCGAATGCGGCCTCGACTTCCACCGCAACTATTCGCCGCATCCCGACCAGGAGAAGTGGTTCGAGGCACAGCTCGATCTCGCTTGCGAGATCGGCAAGCCGTTGTTCCTGCACTCGCGTGATGCGCACCCGCGCTTCGCCGAAATCCTGCGCTCGCGCCGCGACCGGTTGCCGCCGGCGGTGGCGCACTGCTTCACCGGCGAGGCCGACGAGCTGCGTGCCTATCTCGAGCTGGATCTCTACGTCGGCATCACCGGATGGATCTGCGACGAGCGTCGCGGCAGGCACTTGCTCGAGCTGGTGCGGGAAATCCCGCGCGAGCGATTGCTCGTCGAGACCGATGCTCCCTATCTGACCCCGCGCGACCTGCATCCGCAGCCGCGTGCGCGGCGCAACGAGCCGGCGTTCCTGCCGCACATCGTCGCGACGGTAGCGAGGGCGCTCGAGCGCCCGACCGAAGAAGTTGCCGCAGAGACGGCAGGCAACGCGCGCCGCCTGTTTCGCCTGGCCTAGGTCAGTCCTTGCCCTGGCTCGCGCCCGGCGGGTCCATGTCCGGGTGGCGCATCTGCAGCACTTCCCGCACCACGCCGTCCGGCGAGAACTGGATCCACAGCTTCCACTTGAACGCAACCTCGAGGATCTGGTATTCCCAGATCTCGCGCTGCAGGCGCGGAAACGTCGAGACGAAGAACGGCGGCCCGAACAGCGCTCGCACTTCGTTTCTGGTCCACTCGTTCGCCTTTACCAGCTTCACGTTCTCGACGGTGAGGCGCTGATCGACCGAGCGCACCACATTGTCCGGCCCGATCGCCACCGCATAGCTGTGAAAGCCCGAAGGGGCGTGCGAATACCACCAGATCGACCCGCCGCCCGGCGCCGCATGCTTCTCGAACGGCGCGCCCATCTGCGCCTGCACCTCGGCTGCCGTCGATTTCCCGGGCAGCAGGCCGGAGCCATCCATCGATGCGCACCCCGCCGCAAGCAGCAGGGCCGCTGCATTCATGAACCCGCGAATCATTCGGTTCTCCCTAGCGCGGCGCGGCCATCATTCCGGGCAGCGTCGGCACCTCATAGGACCAGTCGCGCATGTCGAGCACCTCGCGCACGATGCCGTCGTCGGGCGAGAACTGCACCCACAGGATGCGCCGGTCCTGGTAGTCGTAATACTTGTATTCCCACCATTCGCGCGGCTTGAGCGGCAGGTAGCCGACGGCGCCCGGCGGACCAAAGAGCGCGCGCACGTCTTCGGCGGTGCTCTGGTCTGCGACGAGCTTGCCGATGTTTTCCCGCGTCAGGCGCTGCTCGATCGATTGCAGCAGGCCGTCGGGCCCGATCGTGGCGACGAACACCGCGCGCCCCTCGGGCAGGTGCGAAAAATACAGTGCCTTGCCGCCACCGGGCAGCGGACGAGCCTGCGCGGGCGGACCCATCTGCGCCACGACCTGCGATTCGGTGGATTGGCCTGGCACAAGCCCGCGGCCGTCGAACGAAGCGCACGCCGCGAGGAGCATTGCCGCGGCGGCCATCACGAGCCCCCGCAGGCCGGGCATTACGCGCCCTTGCCGGGCTCGGGAGAGAAATACTTCTCGAACTTGTCCTTGACCTCGATCCAATCGTCGGCGTCCGGCGGAGGCGTGCCCTTGCGGGTGATGTTCGGCCATTTGACCGCGTATTCCGCATTCAGTTTTAGCCACCGCTCGGCCTGCGCGTCGGAATCGGGAACGATCGCCTTCGGGGGACATTCGGGCTCGCACACGCCGCAGTCGATGCACTCGTCCGGATGGATGACGAGCATGTTGGCCCCTTCATAGAAGCAGTCAACAGGGCACACTTCGACGCATTCCATGTGCTTGCACTTGATGCACGCTTCGGTGACGACGTAGGTCATGTATGGTTCAAGGCTCCAGACGGGTTGAATTATCGCATTCCGGCCCGATATTTGCCTCGCCATGAGCATGGATGTCAGCACGGCCGCATTCGAACGGGAGGTGATCGAGGCTTCGCGCGAGCAGCCGGTGCTCGTGGATTTCTGGGCTCCGTGGTGCGGCCCCTGCCGTGCCCTGACGCCGGTGCTGGAGAAGCTCGCGGCGGAGTATGCCGGGCGGCTGAAGCTCGTGAAGGTCAATTCGGACGAAAACCCGGAGCTTTCGAGCGCGTTCGGCATCCGCTCGATTCCGAACGTGATCGCGTTCCGCGACGGCAAGGCCGTTTCGCAGTTCCTGGGCGCGCTTGCGGAAGGCCAGGTGCGCGCTTTCATCGAAAAGCTGCTGCCGCCACGCGAGCTTGCGCTTGCCGAGCGTGCGATCGAGGAGAAGCGGCTTGACGAGGCCGAGCGGCTGCTCGACGAGGTGAAATCCAACATCGACTGGGATGCGCGCGTAGATACCTTGCGGCAGGCGATCGCTTTCGCCCGCAGCGGCGGCTCGGAAACGGAACTGCAGCGCAAGGTCGCCGCGAACCCTTCGGACCTGGAAGCGCGCATGGGCCTCGCCGGCGCATTCGCCGCGCGGCAAGCCTGGCGCGAGGCGCTCGATCAGTTGCTCGCCATCGTCCGCGAGAATCGCGACTGGAAGGACGGCGAAGCGAGAAAGCAGATGCTCGCGATCTTCAATCTCGCGGCCGACCGGCCGGAAATCGTGCAGGAATACCGCAGGAAGCTCGCCGCTTCCCTGTACTAGTCACCTACGCTTCGACGACGAAGTCGTAGCTCCCTTCGACGCGCTTCGCGTCCTTGCGGGCGACGCGGATCACCAGCGAATCGCGGGTAAGGCCGTCGCGCCGGTCGCCGGGAAAGTAGAGCTGCGTGGTCAGGATGCGCTTGCCAGGCGCCTGGACATTCACGTGCAGGTGCCGGGCGCGCCCCGGATATTCGGCCGGGAACACCGTCTCCAGCTTCCAGCGCCCTTCGGCATCGGTGAACTGGTGGCCGCGGTAGCGGAATCCCTGGTTGTCGTATTCCCCCGCATCGTCGGCGTGCCAGAAGTCGACCAGCGCGTTCGCGACCGGCTTGCATTGCGCCGAGAGCACGAGTCCTGAGACGACGAGCGTCGGCGCCGCGGTTCCCTTCTCCAGCAGCACGGCGCGCTGCGGCGAATTCGGCTTGAAGAACGGGCCCGCCGTCTGCCGCTCGGTGAGCTTTCCGCAGGTCAGTTGCGCGAACGCGCTCGTTGCGACCGGCGCTGCAAGGCCGGCGAGGACCAATTGTCGGCGAGTAACCATGTCTAGCCTTTCACGCAAAGGACCTGCTTCAGCGTATGTACGACCTCGACCAGGTCGCTCTGGTTCGCCATGACCTCGTCGATGTCCTTGTATGCGCCCGGGATCTCGTCGATCACGCCGCGATCCTTGCGGCAGACCACGCCCTCGGTCTGCTTTTCCAGATCCTCGGTGGAAAAGCGCTTCTGCGCCTGCTTGCGGCTCATCCGGCGTCCGGCGCCGTGCGCGCACGATTCGAAGCTCTCGGCGGAGCCCCTGCCGCGCACGATGTAGCTCCGCGCGCCCATGCTGCCTGGGATGATACCGAACTCGCCCTTGCCGGCGCGGATTGCTCCCTTGCGCGTCACCCAGACGCGCTCGCCATAGTGCTTCTCGCGCTCGACATAGTTGTGGTGGCAGTTCACCGCTTCGGTGGTCAGTTCGAACGGCCGCACATGGCGCCGCATGGCCGCGAGCACCAGGTCCATCATCTCGACGCGGTTCGCGCGCGCATACTCCTGCGCCCAGCCGACCGCCTCGACGTAGTCGTCGAAGTGGCTCGCACCCTCGCGGAAATACGCCAGGTCGCGATCCGGCAGCACGACCTGCTGGCGCTCTGCGTCGCGCCGGGCAAGCTCGATGAAGTACGTGCCGATCGCGTTGCCGATACCGCGGCTTCCCGAATGCAGCATCACCCACACGCCGTTGGATTCGTCGAGGCACACCTCGATGAAGTGATTGCCGCCGCCAAGCGTGCCGAGCTGCTGCGCCCATTTCGAGTTCTTGCCGACGCGCTTCTGGATGCCGGGATGCTTGGCGAGGATTCGATTCAGCGGCCGCGCGAACGGCTGCGCGGCGTCCTCGCGCGCATCGCGCTCGTCGTGCTGCTCGAAGCCGACCGGCACGTCGCGCGAGATCTGGTCGAAGACGCGCTTCAACTTTTTCTCGTCCAGGTCGGCTCCGGTGAGCGAGAGGCGCGTCGCGATCATGCCGCAGCCGATGTCGACGCCGACCGCCGCCGGGATGATCGCACCGCGCGTCGGGATCACCGAGCCGACGGTGGCACCGATGCCCAGGTGCACGTCCGGCATCGCGGCGACGTGGTGATGCACGATCGGCAGCGTCGAGATGTTGACGAGCTGCTTGCGCGCCTCGGGCTCGATCTCGCGGGTGTAGACCTTGACCGGAACGTGGCCTTCGTGGATTTCCTGCAGAACGGGCATCAGGAGAGTTTGAGCAACCGCGCGGCATTTTGTTTCAGGATCAACGGCCGCACTTCCGGCTTGATCGGCAGCTTCTCGAAATCGGCCAGCCAGCGA
>DASUMM010000206.1:0-2002 GCA_036277655.1 Burkholderiales bacterium
CGCTTCCTGGATGCGCTTTTGCGCCTCGGGCTTGAGCGTCGCGACTAGCAGCAGGTCCTGCCCGTCGTCGCGGTCGGCAAGCGCAAGGTCGGTCGTCGTCGCCGCGATCACTTCGCGCGCCTTGTCGCGCACCGCCGCCTCGCGGAAGCGGACCCGCAGCTGCTGTCCTTCGCGCACGATGCCGGCGTGGCGCACATTCTTGTCGCGCAACTGTGTGCGGATGTCGGCCGAAAGGCCTTCCAAGCGCTTCGTCAACGCGGCCTGCATGTCGACCTGCAGCAGGAAGTGCACGCCGCCGCGCAGGTCGAGGCCCAGGTACATCGGCAGCGCGCGAATCGCGGTCAGCCAGTTCGGCGACGCCGAGAGCAGGTTGAGCGCCACCACGTACGACGGGTTGCTCGGATCCGGATTGAGCGCCTTTTCGACGAGGTCTCTTGCGCGCAGCTGGATGTCGGTATCGGTGAAGCGCACGCGCACGCTGTTCGGATCGAGCAGCGCCTGCGTGTAGGGAATGCTGGCCTTGCGGAGGATGTCCTCGACCCGCTGCATCAGCGGCAGGTCGACCTTGACGGTGGCCTTGACGCTGGAGACCTGGACCGCAGGCGACTCGCCGAAGAAGTTCGGCGCCGTATAGAGCGCCGCCACGAGCACCGCGAGCGCGATCAGCGCATAACCCCAGACCGGGTAGCGATTCACGCTGGGAGCCGCCTCATCCGGCGAATGCTACTTGAGCGATTTGATCGTGCCCTTCGGGAGCAGCATCTGCACTGCGGCCCGCTGCACGCTGATCTCGGTCTCGGGCGCGACCTCGAGCGAGATGTAGGCATCGTTGATGCTCGTGATGCGCCCCACCAGGCCGCCGGCGGCGATTACCTCGTCGCCTTTCTGCAGCGCCTCGACCATCTGCTTCTGCTCCTTGGCGCGCTTCATCTGCGGCCGGATCATCATGAAGTAGAGCAGCACGAACATCAGGATGATCGGCAGGAAGCCGATCAAGCCGGAATCGCCAGCGGGCGCTCCGCCAGTTGCCTGGGCGAATGCGGAACCGATCAGCACGGGAAACTCCTTCGGGCCTTGCAAAGGCGGCGGATTATACGCTAGCCATCCTCGGGCGGCGCCGCTCGGCGCGCTGCGAGCAGCCCTCGCGCGACCTCGGCAAGGCGATCCGCCTCGATCGCCGAGCGCAGCTCCCGCATCAAGCCGAGGTAGTAGTGCAGGTTGTGGATCGTATTCAACCGCGCGCCGAGGATTTCGTTCGACTTTTGCAGGTGGTGCAGGTAGGCGAGCGTGAAATTGCGGCAGCAATAGCAGCCGCACGCCTCGTCGAGCGGCCGCGCCTGGTCGCGCCAGCGCGCATTGCGGATCTTGACGTCGCCGAAGCGCGTGAAAAGCCAGCCGTTGCGTGCGTTGCGCGTCGGCAGCACGCAGTCGAAAAGGTCTATGCCGGCGCTCACCGCCTCGATCAGATCCTCCGGCGTCCCCATTCCCATCAGGTAGCGCGGGGCATTCCCCGGAAGGAGTGGCGCCGTGTGCGCGAGGATGCGGGCGCGGTCTTCCTTCGGCTCGCCGACCGAAAGCCCGCCGATCGCGTAGCCGTCGAAGCCGATGCTAGCGATGCCGGCGAGCGACTCTTCGCGCAGCGCTTCGTACATCCCGCCCTGCACGATGCCGAAGAGCGCGTTGGGGTTGCCCTCGTGCGCGCGCTTCGAGCGCTCGGCCCAGCCGAGCGACAGGCGCATCGATCGCTCGGTGTCGGCCTCGCTCGCCGGATGCTGCAGGCATTCGTCGAACACCATCGCAACGTCGGAATCGAGCACTTGCTGAATGCGCCTCGATTCTTCGGGGGTGAGCAGCAGCGCGTCGCCGTTGATCGGGGAAGCAAAGCGCACGCCTTCCTCGGACACTTTCCGCAGCGTCGCCAGACTGAACACCTGGAAGCCGCCGGAGTCGGTCAGGATCGGTCGCTGCCAGCCCATGAAACGATGCAGCCCACCGTGCGCGC
>DASUMM010000207.1:0-2812 GCA_036277655.1 Burkholderiales bacterium
TTCTTTTGGCCACAACGTACGCCCTCTCTCCGTTACTCTCGATGTAATGCCAAAGCCAAAACGAACAGTTACCTACTGTGGCAACACGTTCGTGTCAAGGCCGCTCGAAAAGTGTGCCACTCGGCCGGTCGAAAAGTGTACCGGGGAAGGTGCTCAGGCGTAGCGTCTGTTGATCGGTCTTTTTCCGGTCTGTTGCTGTTTCCGGGAGGATCGGCCCCCCGCGGGGGGCCGGCGCGCCATTTTGGCGTGTCCGGGTTGAGCGGCAGGGCGTTAGGCTCGACTTATCTTTAGGTTGACGCGCTGGGTTCTACCGGTTCGCGGTGGCCGCGTCTTCGCCGCTTGCTGTCCTCGAGTCGATAACTGTCGCCGTTCATCTCCAGGATGTGCACCCGGTGCGTGAGGCGGTCGAGGAGGGCACCGGTCAATCGCTCGGAGCCGAACACCTCGGTCCATTCGTCGAACGGGAGGTTGGTGGTGACGAGAGTCGAGCCGGATTCGTAGCGCTGGCTGAAGATCTCGAACAACAATTCGGCGCCGGTCTTGGAGAGCGGCACGAATCCGAGCTCGTCGATGATCAGCAGCTTGTAGCCAGCGAGCTGCTTTTTGAGGCGAAGGAGGCGCTTCTCGTCCCGCGCCTCGATCAATTCGTGAACCAGTGATGCGGCAGTGACGAAGCCGACCGAGAGACCTCGCTGGCAGGCAGCGAGTCCCAGCCCGAGGGCGAGGTGAGTCTTGCCGGTGCCACTGTTGCCGATCGCCAGGACGTTCTCCCGGCGCGAGATCCATTCGCCGCGCGCCAGCTCCAGGGCAAGAGCTTTGTTGAGAGAGGGCAGCCGGAGAAAATCGAAGCTGTCGAGACTCTTGACCGCCGGGAAGCGAGCCTCGCGAATGCGACGCTCGATCGATCGCCGTTCGCGATCGATGAGCTCCAGCTCGACCAGGTGCGACAGATACTGGACGTGATTCTTTCCCTCCTGCGCGCACTGGCGAGCCAGTTTGTCGTATTCACGCAGGAACGTCGGTAGCTTGAGCGCCTTGAGGTGGTGAGCGAGCAAAACCTGCGGGACTTCGCTCATCTCGCCGCTCCGGCCAGGAGGTCCATGTACGAGGCCGCCGACGTGATCGCCGCGTGAGCCGATGGCAGATGGGGATAGACGTCGAGATTGAGCTTCGGTGGCCGACGATCGATCCGGCACAGGACCAGGTGCTTCACGGCGTCGAAGCCGATCGCTCCGAGCGCGAGCGCATCCGCGATCGCTGCCCGGACGTCGTGCATCGTGAACGTCTCGAGCAGCCGTAACACTTGAACGTATTCTCGTTTTCCAGGCTTGCCCAGCCGAGCCTCCAGTCGCCGCCGCAATGCGGCGAATTCCTCTGGCAACTCCCAGCCCACGAGTGGAGCCGCCTGGTCGAGGGCGCCGATCTTTCGTTCCAAGAGCGGCAGGTAGTGCAGCGGATCGAAGATGAAATCCTCACGCTCGTACGAGCGGCGGTGCCGCGCGATCTCCTCCGCTTCGCAGGAAATGACGACCTCGTCGACGTAACCGCGAATCAGCACGTCGCGATAGCCGTAGCGCACCGGAACCGAGTAGTCGTTCGTGCGATAGCGCACCATCGAGGTGGAGCTGACGCGCGTTCCCCAGGTTTCACAGGCGTCGAAGGGGGCCGGCGGCAGCGGCAGGAGCGCCGCTCGATCTCGCTCCAGTCGCGCTCCGATCGTTTCCGTCTCGCCGCGGACGATCGTCGACAGGCGCTCGCGGCAGCAGGCTTCGAGGTGAGCGTTCAGCGCGTCGAAGCTCTCGAACCGCGGAATCGGGACGAAGAAATTGCGGCGCGTGAAGCCGACCAACCCCTCGACATTGCCCTTGTCGTTGCCTTTCGCCGGCCGGCCGAAGCGATCCGCGAAAAGGTAATGGCTGACCAGCTTCGAGAACGCCTCGGTGCGCTGCCGCCGACCGTCGCCGAGAATACTCGCCACCGCGAGCGTCGTGTTGTCGTAGAGAATCGATTTCGGCACGCCGCCGAAGAACGCGAACGCCGCGTTGTGGCCGTCACAGAAGGCCTCGGTCGTCTCCGCCGGGTACGCCTTGACGAAGCCGGCATCGCTATGCGGCAGATCCACGACGAAAAAATGCGCCGTCTGCTGGGCGCCGCCGATGATTACCTCGGCCTGGCCGAAATCGGCTTGCGCGTCACCCGGCGGATGGACGAGCGGCACGAACATCTCGCGATGCCGCAGGCGATGCCGATGAACGTAGTCCTTCACCGCCGTCTGGCCGCCACTGTAGCCATGCTCGGCCCGCAGCCGATCGAAAATTCGCTTCGCCGTATGCCGCTGCTTGCGCGGCGCCGACTCGTCCTGCTCCAGGATCGCGTCGATCACACCGACGAACGGCCCCAGTTTCGGCCGCCGCCGCGGCTCGCTCTGCCGATAACCCGGCGGTGCCGAGAACGCCAGCATCTTGCGCACCGTTTCCCGATGCAGGTTGAACGCCCGAGCCGCCTCCCGACAGCTCATCCCCTCGACGTAGACCGCCCTCCGAACCCGCGCATAGATCTCCACCTTGAGCATCCTTTCCGCCCCTCTTGCCAGCCCCTCCGGGGCCGGCAACGAAGGCTATGGCCGGTACACTTTTCGACCGGCGCGGGCCCACTCACGGGCCGCTCTGGTGGTACATTTTCCGGGCGGCGCTTACACGCTTTCCTTGAAATGTTCGGCGCAACCCTTCTTGCCCTCAAGGGCGCCGCTGCACGCCAGTCCGGACAGGCGGACGACGCTCAGCTGCTGGTAGCTTTCTCAGCCCTTGTCTTC
>DASUMM010000208.1:0-3118 GCA_036277655.1 Burkholderiales bacterium
ACGTGCGCTCGTGCGCCGGCGCGTAGTAGTCGGTCGTCTTGTATTGCACTTCGGCAACATCGGAAACCACGAGGAAGCCGTGTGCGAATCCGGCGGGAATCCAGACGCTGCGCCTGGAGGCGGCGTCCAGCGTGAAGCCCACCCATCTTCCAAACGTGGGCGAACTTGCGCGCAAGTCTACGGCGACATCCCAGATCTCTCCCGCCGTGACGCGCACGAGCTTGCCCTGCGGCTGACGGACCTGGTAGTGCAGCCCGCGCAGCACATGCCTCGCCGAGCCCGAGTGGTTATCCTGCACGAACTCGACGTCGATCCCGGTCGCCTCGCGGAACGCGCGCCGGTTGTAGCTCTCGAGAAAGAACCCGCGGCCGTCGGCGAAGACCGCCGGCTCGAGGATGAGCACCTCCGGAATCGCGCACGGGAGGACTCGCATTCAGAACACGCGCTCGGAGAGTACGCGCAGCAGGTATTCGCCGTAGCCGCTTCTTGCGAGCGGGCGCGCGAGCGCTTCCAGCTGCGCCGCGTCGATCCAGCCCTGCCGCCACGCGATCTCCTCCGGGCAGGCGATCTTCAGCCCCTGCCGGCGCTCGATCGTCTCGATGAAGCGCGAGGCTTCCAGCAGCGATTCGTGCGTTCCGGTGTCGAGCCAGGCGAAGCCGCGGCCCATCGGGATCACCTCCAGCTCGCCCCACGCAAGGTACTGCCGGTTGACGTCGGTGATTTCCAGCTCGCCCCGGCGCGACGGCCGCAGAGTGGCGGCAATGTCGAGCACGCGGTTGTCGTAGAAGTAAAGCCCGACCACCGCGTAGCGGGACTTTGGCCGCGCGGGCTTCTCCTGGATGCTGATGGCGCGGCCCTCGGCGTCGAACTCGACCACGCCGTAGCGCTCGGGTGCCTGCACCGGATAGGCGAACACCGTTGCGCCGCGCTCGCGGGCCGACGCCCGCTTCAGCAGAGTACTCAGCTCGTGGCCATGGAAGACATTGTCGCCCAGCACCAGCGCCACGCGATCCGATCCGACGAACTGGCGGCCGATGACGAACGCCTGCGCCAGACCTTCCGGTGCCGGCTGCACCGCATACGAAAGACGCATGCCCCAGCGCTCGCCGTCTCCGAGCAGCTGCGCGAAGCGCGGCGTGTCCTGCGGCGTCGAAACGAGGAGCACGTCGCGGATGCCGGCGAGCATCAGCGTCGACAGGGGATAGTAGACGAGCGGCTTGTCGTAGACCGGAAGCAACTGCTTGGAGACGGCGAGCGTTGCCGGATACAGCCGCGTGCCCGAGCCGCCGGCGAGAATGATTCCCTTCACGCGGCGCCCCGGCGCGCGTAATTCGCTTCCACCCAGCTGCGGTAGGCGCCGCTCGCCACGTCGGCGACCCAGCGCTCGTTTTCCAGGTACCAGCGCACCGTCTTTTGCAGCCCGGATTCGAGCGTCTCGCGCGGCTGCCAGCCGAGAGCCGATCGAATCTTCGCGCAGTCGATCGCATAGCGCCGGTCGTGGCCCGGCCGGTCCTTCACGAACTCGATCAGCTCTTCGTAGCGCCCGGCCGCGCGCGGACGTGCGGCATCCAGAAGGCGGCAGAGCCTGCGCACCAGGTCGATGTTTCGTGCCTCGCAATTGCCGCCGATGTTGTACGTCTCGCCAGGCATGCCTCGGTCGAGCGCGATGCGCAGCGCCTCGCAATGGTCCGATACATAGAGCCAGTCGCGCACGTTGCCGCCGTCGCCATACACGGGAAGCGGCTTGTCGGCGAGCGCCTGATGGATCATCAGCGGGATCAGCTTCTCCGGAAACTGGTAGGGCCCGTAATTGTTCGAGCAATTGGTGATGAGGACCGGCAGCCCATAGGTCTGGTGATAGGCGCGCGCCAGGTGATCGGACCCTGCCTTGGAGGCGGCGTACGGACTGTTGGGCGCATACGCCGTCGCTTCGGTGAACCCCGGACCGCTTTCGTCCAGCGAACCGTAGACCTCGTCGGTCGAGACGTGCAGGAAGCGAAACGCGTGCCGCTCCGCCTCCGGCAGCGCCGCACAGTACAGGCGCGCCTCCTCGAGCAGGCAGAAAGTGCCGACGACATTGGTCTGCACGAACTCCCCGGGTGCGTGGATCGAGCGGTCGACGTGGCTCTCGGCGGCGAAATGCACGATCGCGCGCGGGCGATGGCGCTTTAGCAGCTCGCGCACGAGGGCCGCATCGCAAATGTCGCCGCGGACGAAAACGTGCCGCGCATCTCCGGCAAGCGGCGCCAGGTTCGCCGAATTGCCGGCATAGGTCAGCTTGTCGACGTTGACGATCGCCTCGCCGGTCGCCGCGAGCGTCGAATGGACGAAGTTGGAGCCGATGAAGCCGGCCCCGCCGGTGACGAGCAACATGGCCTGCGATTGTATCTAGAGCAGCTGCTCGAGCGCCTCGATCACCCGATCCTGCGCGCTCTCGCTCAGGTGCGGATGCATCGGCAGGCTGAGAACTTCGTTCGCCAGCCGCTCGGAACGTGGAAACGACGCTGCGGGGAAGAGCGGCGCGTAGGCCGGCTGCTGGTGCAGCGAAAGCGGATAGTGCACCGCGGTCGGTATGCCGGCGGCTTTCAGCCCGGCCTCGAGCGCCGCCCGGTTTGCGGAGCGCACCGTGTACTGTGCGTATGCGCTGGTGCGGTCGGATCGCACACCGACGCGCCGCAACCCCGCCGGAAGCAAGGCGTCGTAGCGCCGTGCGACGCCGACCCGCCGCGCGATGTCGCGCTCGAAGCATTCAAGCTTCGCTAGCAGCACCGCGCACTGGATGGAGTCCAGCCGGCCGCCGACGCCGATGCGCGTATGCCGGTAGCGGCCCGACTGGCCGTGGACGCGGATTTCGCGCATCGCGGTGGCGAGCGCATCATCATTGGTGAAGATGGCACCGCCGTCGCCATAACAGCCGAGCGGCTTGGAGGGAAAGAAGCTGGTGCAGCCGATGGTGGAGAGGTTGCAGCTCTTCCTCCCCCTGTAGGTGGCGCCGAAGCTCTGCGCCGCGTCTTCGATCACCGGCAGCCCGTGGCGCGCGGCGATGGCGTTGATCTCGTCCATGTCGGCGGGCTGGCCGTAGAGCGAGACCGGCATGATGGCCCGGGTGCGCGGCGTG
>DASUMM010000209.1:0-5257 GCA_036277655.1 Burkholderiales bacterium
TGCGCCGCCTGCATCCAGCCGGCTTCGGTGACGACGTCGTTCATGGGGAGAACCTCCGAAAAGGCGGCCGAACGATACCATAGGCCGCATGTCCGATCGCGGGAAGATCTACGCCGCGAGCTTCCTGCGGGCGCTGGCGAACGGGCTCGCCGGCGTGGTGTTCGGAATCTATCTGGCGAAGCTCGGCCACTCCGTGGTCACGCTCGGTCTGGTGCTGTCGGCGGGCATCGCCGGCGCGACGCTCGCGACCGCGATCGTCACGTTTCGCGCCGATCGCTTCGGTCGGCGGCGCACGCTGGTCGTGCTCGGCCTGTTGAGCGCGATTGGCGGTGCGATCACCGCCATGGCGACCGACGCGGCGCTGATCGCTGCCGCTGCGTTCTTCGGCATGCTGACCGGGATGGGCAAGGATCGCGGCGCGATGCTCGCCCTCGAGTCCGCCACGCTGCCTTCCAGCGTCGACGATGCCGCGCGCACCCGCGCCTTCGCCTGGCATGCCGTCCTGCAGGATGCCGGGCAGGCGCTTGGAGGGCTTTTTGCTGCGCTGCCCACGCTGCTGCGCGACAGCGGTGTGGTCGACGAGACGGCCTCCTACCGCTACACGATGCTGCTCTACGCGCTGCTGGTCGCAGCGAGCCTGCCGCTCTACGCCAGGCTGTCGGGCGCGAGCGAGCCGCCCGCGCCGGCGCTGCGGCGGCCGATTTCGCCCCGCAGCCGGTCGATCCTGTGGAAGATCTGCGCGCTCTTCTCCCTCGACGGAATCGGCGGCGGGTTCCTCGGCTCGGCGCTGTTCTCCTACTTTTTCTTCGCCTGGTTCGGCGCGACCGAGGTGCAGATCGCGACGCTGTTCCTGGGCGGCAAGGTGATGAGCGCCGCTTCGCACCTGGCCGCTGCATGGCTCGCACGTCGCATCGGGCTCGTAAACACGATGGTGTTCACGCACATCCCGTCCAGCCTGCTCCTCGTAGCCATCCCGTTTGCCGGCAGCTTCTGGGCGGCGGGACTCATCTACCTGCTCCGCGAAGGCCTCGCCGAGATGGACGTGCCGACTCGCACTTCGTACGTGATGGCGGTCGTCGAGCCCGAAGAGCGCACGTTCGCTTCCGGCGCCACCGGCATCGCGCGCCTCGCGTCATGGTCGGTCGCACCGGCGATCGCTGGCGTCACCATCCAGGCTGCGTCGCTCGCCACGCCCCTTTTCATCGCCGCCGGACTGAAGATTGCCTACGACGTGCTGCTGTATGTCGCGTTCCGACAGGTGCGGCCTCCCGAGGAGCGGTGATCGACCAGCCTGTCGAATGAATTTGACAAAAAGTTAGGGTTCCGGCGACAGCGCCGCGTGACACGATTCACTAGCATCGCACCCTGTTACATTCAGTTGCGATTCGGCGAAAAATGAAACTTCTGGCGCTGGTGCTTGCTGGCGGCGAGGGGACGAGGCTCCATCCGCTGACCGAGAAGCACGCCAAACCCGCGTTGCCGTTCGCGCAGGGACGGCGCATCGTCGACTTCGTGCTCAGCAACCTGGTCAATTCGGGTGTCGACCGGATCTGCCTGCTCGCGCAGTACAAGCCCGAGTCGCTGATCCGCCACATCGAGCACGCCTGGGGCTCGTGGCTCGCAGTTCGCGGCGTCTCGATCGAGATCCTGCTCCCGCGCGCGGAACCGGACAGTCCGCTTTATCGCGGCACGGCCGACGCCGTGTATCGCAATCTCGATCTCCTCGATCGGCATTCGCCCGACCTGGTTGCCGTGTTCGCGGCAGATCACGTCTATCGCATGGACGTCCGGCAGATGGTGCAATTCCATGTCGCCAGGGAAGCCGAGGTGAGCGTGGCTGCGGTGCCGGTTCCGGTGCAACTGGCCTCGTCGTTCGGCGTGCTGGAGACGACTGTGGACGGGCGCATTTCCGGCTTCATCGAGAAGCCGCAGAACACGGCGCTGCTGCGGCCGCGCAACGGCCGGGTGCTGGCTTCCATGGGCAATTACCTGTTCGATCCGGACACGCTCGAGACGATGCTGCGCCGCGGAGCGCAGCTCGGCCATACGGATTTCGGGCGCGACATCCTGCCCGATGCCTGCCGCCGCGCGCGCATCGTTGCGTACGACTTCACGCAGAACCAGGTGCCCGGCCTGCAGGATTTCGAGGAGCCGTGGTACTGGCGCGACGTCGGCACGATCGAATCGCTTGCCGCCGCGCGCAATGACGTCGTCGGCCCGAACCCGCGCCTCAACCTGCTCAATCCTGACTGGCCGATCCACGGCAGCTCGCGCGCCGGAATTCGCCCGCTGCGCGAGAGCCGCAGCAACTCGGCCGGCGCCGCCGCCTAGCCGCGCGCGCCCGCCACGCGCGGGCGCGCAAGCACACTCGAATACACCTCCAGGTAGCGTCTGGCGCTCGCATCCCACCGGAAGTCGCGCGCCATGCCGTTCGCTTGCAGCCGGTGCCACTTTGCAGGCTCTCGATAAACGGACAACGCTAGCCGTACAGTTTCGAGCAGCGCCTGGGCCGTGGCCGCGTCGAACATGAATCCGGTGGCGCTGCCGTCGGCGAGCGTCCGTTCGCTGCAATCGACCACCGAGTCCGCCAGGCCGCCCGTGCGTCGCACGATCGGTGGCGTGCCGTAGCGCATGCTGTAAAGCTGGTTGAGACCGCAGGGCTCGAAGCGTGACGGCATCAGGAACATGTCCGCGCCGGCCTCCACCAGATGCGCCAGCGGCTCGTCGAACCCGGTGCGCACCGCGACCTCCGAGGGCCTGCCCCCGGCAAGACGCTGCAGCGGCTCGACAAACTGCTGCGGGCCGGCGCCCAGCACTACGAGCTGGGCGGGCGAAGCAACGATCGCTTCTGCTGCCTCTAGTACGAGGTCGATCCCTTTTTGCTCGACCAGCCTGCCGACCATGCCGATCAGCGGCACATCCGGCCGCTCGGGCAGTCCGACGGCGCGCTGCAGCGCGGCCTTGTTTACCGCTTTGCCTTCCAGTGCATCGATCGAGTAAGTGCGCGCGATGTGCGGATCGCTCGCCGGATTCCACGTGTCGGGATCGATGCCGTTCAGGATTCCGACCAGGTCGGTGCGCCGCTGGCGCAGCAGGCCGTCTAGGCCGGCGCCAAACTGCGGCGTCTGAATTTCGCGCGCGTACGTCGGGCTTACCGTGGTGATCGCCGCAGCGTAGCGAATGCCGGCCTTCAGGAACGACAGCTGCCCGTGGAACTCCAGACCGTGAACCGAGAAAGCCGCAGGCGGCAGCGCCAGGTCGGCGAGCACGCCGGGTGGAAAGATTCCCTGGTAGGCGATGTTGTGGATGGTGTGCAGGTAGGGAGCGCAGGGACGATCGGCGTACGCGAGATATGCGGCGGCGAGCCCGGTCTGCCAGTCGTTCCCGTGCACGATCTGCGGCTGCCAGCCAAGCGGGCTCGGCTCTGCTGCGACGAGCGCGGCGAACCGCGACAGCAGCCCATAGCGCAGATGGTTGTCGCGCCAGTCTTCGCCCGACGCAGACTGATAGAGCCCACCCGGACGCGCGTAAAGCGCATCGCACTCCAGGAGGTAGAGCGGAACGCCGTCCCGCGCTTCGAGGATTCGCGCGGCCGGAAACGCGCCGCCCGGCGAGCGCACGTCGGCAATGATGCTCGCGTGCGGAAATGCTTCCTTCAGCGCCGGGTAGGCAGGAACGAGCGTCCGCACATCGGCGCCTTCGCGCGCGAGCGCGCGCGGCAGGTCGCGTGCGACCTCGCCCAGCCCGCCGACCTTCGCCCAGGGCGCAAGCTCGGCGGTGACGAAAAGGACGCGCGTGCCCGCTGCTACACCCACACCATCATTCCCATCTCGAGCGGGTGCGTGAGCGCCTCATGGTGCGGGAAGGCACGCACGCGATATTCGATGCGGCCGTAGAACTCGGGCGCGAAATCGAGCGTGAAGAGATGCTCGCCGGTCTGCGGCACCACGCGCTCGAAGCGCATGCGCTTGCGATCGAGCGCATCGGTCGCAAGCTCGGCTTCCGGCCGTGCGACCAGCACTTCCACCTGCACCTGCTCCGGCGCAAGCCCGTTCAGCTTCGCGGCCACCTCGAGGTGCACGCTTTCGCCGGAGCGGATGCGTCCGACCGGGGGATCGATCCTGCGCAGCGCAACGCCGTTCCATGCGCGCCGCACTTCGGCCTTCCACTGCGCAAGCGCACGCGCCGCCGCGAACTGGTTTTCCGACAACCGCTTCCATTGCCGCGCCGCAGGCGAATAGCACTGCTCGGCGTACTCGCCCAGCATTCGCACCGAGGAAAAACGCGGCACGAGAGTGGCGACGGAATTCCTGGCGACCGTCAGCCAGCCTGGCGAGTAGCCTCCTTCACCTGCGTAATAGAGCGGGATCACCTGCCCCTCCAGCAGGTCGTACAACGTGCGCGCTTCTTCGGCGTCGCGGCGGGCAACGTCGAGCGCATCGAACGCGGGCTTGATCGCCCAGCCGTTTGCGCCGTCGTAGCCTTCCGCCCACCAGCCGTCCAGCACCGAGAGGTTGATCACGCCGTTGATGCCGGCCTTGATGCCGGAAGTGCCCGAGGCTTCGTGCGGATAGACCGGGTTGTTCAGCCACACATCGACCCCCGAGGTCAGCCGGCGTCCGAGGTGCAGGTCGTAGTTCTCCACGAAGAGCACGCACGATTCGAACTCCGCCATGTGCGAGATCTCGCTCAGCCGCCGGATCAGGTCCTGCGCCGGCTGGTCGGCCGGATGTGCCTTGCCGGCGAACACGAAGACGACCGGCCGCGCGGCGTCGCGCACGATCTCGCGCAGGCGCTCCAGGTCCTGGAACAGCAGCGTGGCGCGCTTGTAGGTCGCGATCCGGCGCGCGAATCCGATCGTGAGCACGTTGGGATTGCGCGGGTCGCACGCTTTCAGTACGCGATCCAGGTGCGCGTCCGATCCGCGATGGCGCGTGTTCTGCGCGCGCATGCGATGGCGCAGCAGGTGCAGCATCTCGACCTTGAGCGACTGGTGCACGCGCCAGAATTCCTCGTCCGGGATCTCGTGTACGCGGCGCCAGCAGGCTTCGTCGGTCAGGCGCTGTTTCCAATCGGCCCCGAGGTAACGATCGAAAAGCTCGTTCCACGACGCATGCAGGAACGTCGGCACGTGCACGCCGTTGGTGATGCTGCGTACCGGGTTCTCCTCGGGCTCGATCTGCGGCCAGTTTTCGGCGCACATGCGCGAGGAGAGCCGGCCGTGGATGCGCGAGACGCCGTTCTGGAAGCGCGAGCC
>DASUMM010000210.1:0-5919 GCA_036277655.1 Burkholderiales bacterium
GTGGCAAAGCGGATCGGCGTGAAGCCGCAACGAATCGCGTTTTTCGACGATCACGCCGCGAACGTCGCCGGAGCCCGCAGCGCCGGCCTGCTTGCACAGGAAGTTCACTCGGCTGCTGAGGTGCGCGAGGCGCTCGCGCAATTTGGCGTGCGCCTCGACGAGGCCGGTTGATTCCGCGCACCCACCTCGCGCGCGGGCTCGGCTGGATCCTGCTGACGATCCTTTGCTGGGTGCCGTTGTTTCCGATCGCCAAGCGCGTGCTGCCGCTGGTCGATGCGTTCGCGATGGGGACCATCCGCTACGTGATCGGCGGCGCGTTGTTCGTTCTGCTGCTCGCCGCAGCCGAGGGCCGGCAGGCGCTCTCCTACGAGGGGCGGTTTCTTCATGCAGCACTGCTCGGCCTGATCGGCATCACCGGCTTCAACTGCCTGGTGTGGTGGGGCCTGACGTTCACGCGGCCGGAGCACGCAGCCGTCATCATGGGAATCCAGACGCCGCTGACGGCGCTCGCTCTCTGGGCAACGCGCGGCGTGCGCCCGGCGCGCTTCACGCTCGCCTGCATCGCGGTGGCTTTCGCCGGCGTGTTGCTCGTCGTCACGCAGGGCGACCCGGTGCGCGCCTTTGCCGGCGGCGCACTGCTCGGCGACATCCTGGTTTTCCTCGGCGCGCTGAGCTGGGTGACGTATACGCTCTCGAGCGCGCGGTTCCACGGCTGGTCGCCGATCCGCTTCACGGTGCTCACCTGCCTTCCCGGCGGCGCGGGGCTGGTCGTCGTGAACGCGCTTGCGATTGCCGGGGGCATCGCGTCGGTGCCATCGCTCGAGGCGCTCGCCTCCATCGGCTGGCAGATCGCGTATTTCTCGGTCGGCACGGTGGTGCTCGGCGTGCTCGGCTTCAATTTCTCCGTGCGCTACCTCGGCCCGCTCAATACGATGCTCATGCTGAACCTCGTGCCGGTCGGCGTCTTTGCGATCGAGGCGGTGCTGGGGCGCAGCTTTGCCGCGGCGGAAGTGACCGGTGGCGCGCTGGTGGTCGGCGCGCTGGTCGCAAACAACCTGTATCTGCGCCGGATGGCGCGCTAGCCGGGCGAGCCGGATCGCGTCGCGGCGTCCGAGCGCGCTGCCTCCTTCAGCGCCCGCAGGTTCGGCGAGAAAAACCGGCCGATCGTGAACTCCTCGAACCAGTCGAGGAAGCGCAGCTTGTGATCGGCGCCCAGCGGCTGCTGCCATTCCTCTGCAAGCCTCTGTTGCTGCAGCTCGCCATAGCGCACCGTCAGGCCGACGGAAGAAAGCAGGTCGGCTTCGCCAACGATGACCGCTTCGCGCGCAAGGCCGGCGTCGGAGGCGAGCCGCTGCAGCGGCTCGGGAATTCCCTCGGGCGATGGCCGCGGCGCTCCAGCCGACAAATGCAGGTAGCACTGGCGTGCGAAGCGCATGCCGGTCATCAGCTCGGTGGCGAAAATCAGCGAGGTGACGCGCAGGCGGCCGGCGTCGGCGACTCTTGCCGCCTCCAGGTACGGCATCGTCGCATCGGCGGCGAGCCGCTCGAGCCGGAATGTGATCCCACCATTCGTCGCGCCGTCGTGATGAAAGTCGTGCACGAGCGCAGCGAGCAGGATCTCGCACATCTCCTGCGTTTCGCTTGCCGCCAACCGCGCGAGGTATAGCGCGTTCAGCAGCACTTCGCAGAAATGCTGGGTGTTGTGATAGGCGTTTGCGCGGCCGGCGCCAACGCCTGCGTCCATGTCGCGCGCGATCTGCAGTCCCGCGCGGGCAAGCGGTGCGTCCCTGGAAAGGCCGGCAACCTCGAGCGCGGCGGCCAGACACACCTGCGCCTTGTCCGGGACCGACGCGAGCTGCTCATAGCAGCGAACGAAATCCTGCGCGACCGCCTGTGCGTCCTGGCCGGCAATTATGCGAAACGGCGGACGGGCGAGATCGAAGGCCGCTGCCACGAGCTGGCGCCTAGCGCCCGGGCACGAGGCGCAGCAGGCTGTGCGGCTGCGCATCGAGCATCGAGCGCTCCGAGAGCATCGGCACGTATTCGCCCCTCGACCAGGCTTCGGCAAAAGCGCGGTAATGGGACGAAAGAACGTTGCCGGACTGCCCGCCCGAGTGGATGAAGAGCGATTTCTGCGGCTGCGCGAGATCGTAGATCGCGCGCAGGCTGGCTGCATGCCGATTTGCGAACGGCCGCTCCTCGTCAAAGAAATCATGGCGGCCGACGTTCACGGTATAGGCATCGCCCGGGCTTGCCACACGGATGTCGAACCAGCGCGCGAGCAGCGGCTGCCGGCCGAAAGGGCGGTGCTCGTGGCGGGCGTAATGCGCATCGCCCCAGCGCCAGCCGGAGGGGTCTTCGCCATAACGCCTGCGCAGCTCGGCAAGCGAGGCCTCGAGCGAGCTGGCGAGCAGCTCGTCGCACGTCTCGAGCGCTGGCGTGCGCACGTCGTCGCACCAGCGCTCATGATCGCCGGAGCGCGCCAGCACGTTGGCGACGAATACTGCCCTGGGCGACCACTGGGTGCGGAACGCTTCGCCGAGTTCGTCGCTGTAGAGCGCGCGCGTGAACTCGCGCCACCACGCCCAGGCGATCATCGGCTCGGGCCGGCCGGCGCTCATCGTGCCGTCCCATTTGCGCAGCCAGTCGAGCGCCTGCTGCGCCTGCGCGGACTTCGGGCGCGTCTGCAGAAGTCGCGGCAGCGATTCGCGGATCGGGGCGGAAAGCACATCGCCTTGCATGCTGGCGAACGTGGCGACGCTGTGCCTGGGCGTTGCCTGCAGCATTTCCGCGATGCGGTTCGCGCGGTAGGGCGGTTGCCACTCGTTCGACACCTCGTGCGCGTAACCGGCAGGCGTGATCTTCTCGTTCGCCGTCCACAGCCGGCCGCTCGGCGGGTTGTAGCTCTGCGGCAGTTGCTCGAACGGAATCCAGCCCGCCCAGTCGTAGCGCGCCTCCCACCCGGGTGCCGGCGCGAGCCCCTTGAGATCGTTGTCCGGCTTGCGCAGCGGTACCCTGCCTGCGGCGATGAAGCCGATGTTGCCATCGACGTCCGCGTACACCATGTTCTGCTGTGGCGTATGGAAGTCGCGTGCCGCCGCGAGAAACTCCTGCCAGTTGCCGGCGCGCGCGATCTTGTGCGCGGCGACGAGCGTGCGGTCGTCTTCCGCAAGTGCGGTCCAGGAAAATGCCAGCACGTAGCCGCGCGGAGTCTCTGCCTGCGCGGCGCGCGAGACGTCCGAAATCACCGGGCCGTGGCGCGAAACCCGAATCTGCAGCCGCTCGTCCTGCGCGCCGCGGACCTTGATCGTTTCCTCGATGCGCGTGAACGCGCGCGGACCCTCCGGCGTCAGGTAGTTGCCCGCGTCGTCGAGCTTTTCGATGAAGAGATCCTGCACATCCGGCCCGGTGTTGGTGAAGCCCCAGGCGATGCGGTCGTTGCGGCCAAGCACGATTGCCGGCACGCCGGGCAGCGTGGCGCCGATCACGTTCATGCCGGGGGCGGAGAGGTGCGCGAAGTACCACACCGGGGGAGCGGTGAGGCCGAGGTGCGGGTCGTTCGCAAGGAGCGGTTTGCCGCTCTCATTATTCGCACCGGAAGTGACCCAGTTGTTCGACCCTAGCGCGTCGGGCGCATCGCCGGGTGCGAGCGCCAGCAGTTCGTCGGCGATGGCCGCGAGCTGCACGCCCTGGCGCTCCAGTGGCGCGTAGAGCGATTTCAAATCGGCGATCTTCGGTGGCGCTTCCCCCGGATAGGGCGACACGAATTGATGGATGCGCTCGAGCGGCAATGTTTTGGAAAGCCGCATTCGCAGCAGTTCGCTGCGCCAGTTGCCGCCCAGATCCCACGCCATCATCTTGATCCAGCCGGCGGAGTCGACCGGGCTCCACGCTTGCGGGCGGGCGCCGGTCAGCCAGAATTCAAGCGGCAGCACCGGCTCGCTGGCAAGGAACGCATTCACGCCGGCGGCGTAGGCTTCGAGCATCTTGCGCGTCTCGGGATCGACGTGCGCGAGGTTCGCTTCTGCGGCGCGGCGCACGCCGAGCGTGCGAAGGAAGCGGTCGGTCTCGAGCGCCGCCGGCCCGAGAACCTCGGCCATCCGGCCGGCCGCGATGCGCCGGTTCATTTCCATCTGCCACAGCCGGTCCTGCGCATGGACGTAGCCCAGCCCGAATACGGCATCCTCGAGGCTGCCTGCGTAGATGTGCGGAATTCCGTAGCGATCGCGCTGGATGTCGATCGCCGCGCCGATGCCAGCGAGCGTGATCTGCCCCTCGACTTGCGGCAGCGACTGGCGCAGATAGAGAAAACCTCCGCCGGCGCCGAGCGCCAGGAGCGCCACGAAGCCGACGGCCAGCCGCAGAAACCACTTCATGCAGCCGATCGCCGGCGCAAGGCCATCCACGCCGCGTAGATCGCGAGCGCCACGAACCAGGCGAGCGACCATTCCGCAATCGAAAGCCCGAGGAACCGCCACTTCACTTCGGCGCACTGGCCGGTGGCGGTAAGAAGCTTCTCCAGCGTGCGCCGCAGGGGAAAATTCTCCAGCATGTAGAAGAGGTCCGGGCCGCAGGCCGGGACCTGCTCCGGAGGAAGGTGCTGCAGCCAGACGTGGCGCGCCGCCACCCCAAGCCCGCCGAGCGCGACGACGAAACCGGCGAGGGAGTAGGCGAGCGTTCCTCGCCCGTGCAGCGCCGCCAGCAGGAAGACCGCTCCGAACGCATAGTAGAAGCCGCGCTGCACCAGGCAAAGCGGGCACGGATCCTGTCCCTGGAAATACTGCAGGTAGTACCCGGTAGAAAGAAGCAGCGCGCAGACCGCTGCCCCGGCCCCGAAAAACCACCGGTTCGAGATCATTTGCCCGGCAGCGGCGCCGGCATCGCGCGTTCCAGCAGCGCATCGAACGGCGCCGACGCAGGAAGCGTCCCGAAAGTGCCGCCATGCTCGCCCAGCAGGCGCGAGCCGCAGAACGCTTCGGCGACGAACGACGGCGCATGGCGCGCAAGCAGGCTTGCCTGGATCGCGAGCGCGAGATCCTGGGTGAGCCGCCGCGCGGCGGGCTCGAGCGTGGCCGCATCGGCAAGGCGAGGTTGCAACGCCGCGCAGAAACGATCGTAGGCCGGGTGCACGCCGTGCGCCTGCGCGAGCTCGGCCCAGATCGCCTCCAGGATTTCCGGCGATTTGCGCAGCGCGCGCAGCACGTCGAGGCACATGATGTTGCCGGATCCTTCCCAGATGGAGTTGACCGGCATTTCACGATAGATGCGCGCGAGCGAGCTTTCCTCGACGTAGCCGTTGCCGCCGATCGCCTCCATCGCCTCCTCGGCGAAGTGCGCGCCGCGCTTGCAGATCCAGAATTTCGCCGTCGGCGTGAGCACGCGCGCAAGCAGCCGCTCGCGTTCGTCGACCTGCGCGTCGTAGGCGCGCGAAAGACGGATCGCGAGCGCGGTGGCGGCCTCCGACTCGAGCGCGAGGTCGGCGAGCACGTTCTTCATCAGCGGCTGCTCGTTCAGATGCCGCCCGAACACTTCGCGTTGCGCTGCATGCCACAGCGCCTGCGCGAGCGCCTGGCGCATCAGTCCGGCGCTGCCGATGGCGCAATCGAGGCGTGTGTAGACGCCCATCTCGAGGATCATCGGCACGCCACGGCCTTCCTCGCCGAGCAGCGTCGCGTACGCGCCCTGGAATTCGACTTCGGTGCTGGCGTTGGAGCGATTTCCAAGCTTGTCCTTCAGCCGCTGGATACGAATGGCGTTCAGCGTGCCGTCCGGCCTGTAACGCGGCAGGAAAAAGCACGAGAGCCCGCCCGGCGATTGCGCAAGCACCAGCCACGCATCGGACATCGGTGCGGAAAGGAACCACTTGTGTCCCGTGATGCTCCAGGCTTCGCCGTCGCGCGCCGCCTGCGTGGTGTTCGC
>DASUMM010000211.1:0-10283 GCA_036277655.1 Burkholderiales bacterium
GAGAACACGCTCGAAGCGTTCTCGCACGCAGTCGCGGTCGGCGCCGACGCGCTCGAGATGGATGTCCGCGCGACGGCGGACGGTTCGCTGGTCGTCATCCACGATGCAACGGTCGAGCGAACGACGGACGCAAGCGGTGCGGTCGATGCCCTGAAGCTCGACCAGTTGCAAAGGCTGGATGCCGGATTCCGCTGGTCGGCCGACGGCGGAAAGACGTTTCCGTTTCGCGGCAAGGGCGTGCGCATTCCCACTGTCGACGAGGTGTTCGCGCGCTTCCCCGACCGGCGAGTGAACCTCGAGATCAAGAATCCGCCCGGTGCGGCGGCCGCCAAGCCGTTGTGCGATCGAATCCGGGCGCATCGGATGCAGGAGCGCATGCTCGTCGCATCGATGAGCGACGAGGCGATCGCCGCGTTCCGGGGCGCCTGTCCGGAGGTGGCAACCTCGCTCGCCACCTCCGAGGGACGTGCGTTTGTCTTTGCGTCGTACGCCTGGCTCGATTCGGCGTACACGCCGCGCGGCGTGGCGCTGCAGGTTCCGGACCGTCTGCGCGATCGAGTCCTCGCGACGCCGGGATTGGTCAAGGCCGCGCACAACCGCAACCTGAAGATCCACGCCTGGACGGTGAACGACGAAGCGCGGATGCGCGAGCTGGTGGCGATCGGGATCGACGGCATCATCACCGACCGGCCGGATCTGCTCGCGCGAATCGTCGGTCGCGGGCGGCTATGATGCGGCCATGAAAGCCATCGGCCTGCACCAGCACCTCCCGATCGACCACCCGGAGTCGCTCGTAGACCTCGACCTGCCCGAGCCGAAGCCGGGCGGACGCGACCTGCTCGTGGAAGTCCGGGCCATTTCGGTGAATCCGGTCGACACCAAGCGCCGCGCAATGAAAGGCGTTGTCGACAACCCGCCGAAGATCCTCGGCTACGACGCTGCCGGCGTCGTGAAGGCAGTCGGGCCGGAGGTCGCGCTCTTCAAGCCCGGCGAGGAGGTGTACTACGCCGGAAGCGTCATCCGCCCGGGCACGAACAGCGAGCTGCATCTGGTCGACGAGCGCATCGTCGGCCGCAAGCCGCGCACGCTTTCGTTCGCGGAGGCCGCAGCCATGCCGCTCACGACGCTCACCGCGTGGGAGCTGATGTTCGACCGCATGGGAATCTCGCGCACCGGCGCCGATGCTGAAAAGACCATGCTGGTGCTCGCCGGTGCCGGGGGAGTGGGTTCGATCGGGATCCAGCTCGCGAAGAAGCTTGCCCGCCTGCACGTCACGGCAAGTGCGTCGCGTCCGGAGTCGATCGCGTGGGCGAAGGAGCTTGGCGCCGATGCCACGGTCGACCACAGCCAGCCGCTGGGGGCGGCGGAATACGACTACGTCCTCTGCTTCGGCTCGTCCGACGCGTACTGGCCGCAGTTCCCGAAGATGCTCAAGCCGCAAGGCAAGCTCGGTCTCATCGTGCGCACCACGAAGCCGATCGATCTTTCGATCCTGCACGACAAGAGCATCGGCATCTTCCTCGAAGGCATGTTCACGCGCTCGACATTCGGCACGCCGGACCTGGTCGCGCAGCATGCGTTGCTGAACGAAGCCGCGAGCCTCATCGAATCCGGCATCCTGCGCACGACGATGAAGGAAAATCTCGGTCGCATCTGCGCCGCGAACCTGAAGCGCGCGCACCAGCGGCTGGAGCAAGGCCACGTGATCGGCAAGCTGGTGCTGGAAGGATGGTGAAGCGCGCGGTCCTGCTTGATCTCGACGGCACGCTGATCGACACCGCCCCAGACATCGCAGCCGCAATGAATGCGACGCTCGCGGCGCTCGATCGCAAACCGCTCGACCTGGCACGTGTTCGCTCCTTCATCGGCGAGGGCATTGCCGTGCTCGTGCGGCGCTCGCTTGCCGAGCGCATGGAGCCCTCCGGCGTCGAACGCACGCTTTCAGCCGCGGTGGCCGAGTTCGAGCGCCATTACGGGGTGACGAACGGAAAGTTTTCGCAGCTCTATCCGGGTGTCGCCGAGGGCGTGCGCGAGATGCGCGCGCACGGATGGAAGCTTGGCTGCGTGACGAACAAGGTATCGCGCTTCGCCGAGCCGTTGCTCGAGCGCTTCGCGCTGCTCGAATCGATGGACGTCGTGATTGGAGGAGACAGCACGCCGGCGAAGAAGCCGCACCCGGCGCCGGTGCTGGAAGCCTGCCGGCGCCTCGATGTCGCCCCCGCCGACTGCGTGCTGATCGGCGATTCGAAGCATGATGCGCACGCGGCGCGCGCAGCAGGCGTCGCCTTTCTCGCGGTGCCGTATGGCTACGGACGGGTGGAGGACCTCGACGGCGCGATCCGGGTGAATACGCTGAAAGACGCCGTCGGTTTCTTCGCCAAGGGGGTGTGACGTGCGTGCCGTTCGAGCGGGGATGCTCTCCCTCTGTGTGATGCTTGGGCTATCGGCCTGCGAGGATCCGCCCGACGAGACCGAAGTGGCGATCCGCTCGGCGCCGCCCGAGCGCACGTTCAAGGGCGTGCTCGGCGGAAAGCCGGTGCATCTCGTGGTGCACGATTGCAAGCTTTACGCCGTTCGCGCGGAAGGCCGGCGCAAGATCGGCTGGACCAAGTTGCTCGAGCCCGACCCCTATCCGTTCTTCACGTTCTGCGAGCGGCAGAAGCTGTGGGAAGAGAAGGGGACCGTGCGGGTGACGGTCGGCCGCGTCGCTTTCGGAGCCGGTGGCTGTTGCGCGAGCGGCGGTACCTGGCGCTCGAGCGACGGGCTCGACTGGACGAAGGAGCGCTAGAGGGCGGTCACGCGCGAAGGTGCGCGGCGAGCATGGGGAAGAATTCCGCCGGCTCGATCGGCTTTCGCACCATCTGCGCGACGCACGCCTCGCGCAATTCGCCCGCGGAAACGTCCTCGCCGTAGCCGGTGTAGAGAATCACCGGCAGCCCGGGGCGCAGCCGCGCAAGCTCGCGCGCAAGCGCAAGCCCGGTCAACTGCGGCATCGTTTGATCCGTGATCACCAGGTCGTAGCGTCGCGGCTCGGCGGCGAACGCGTCGCGCGCCGTGGCGCCGTCGGGGAACGCAACGACGTCGAGCCCCCATCCGGCGAGCAGATCGGTCATGAATTCGCGGATCGGCTCTTCATCGTCGACCACCAGCACGCGACCCGCGAGACGCGGACGGGCTCGCGCGGCCGGCTGCGCGACCTCGGCTTCGACGACATCCGGCGCGGCCGCGTCCGGCACGCTGAAGAGCACGCGGAACTTGGTGCGGTCGTTCGGAATCGAGTCGACCAGGATGTGCCCGCCGTGCTCATGCACGATGCCGTGCGCGAGCGAAAGCCCCATGCCGCTGCCATGCCCGGCCGGCTTGGTGGAGAAGAACGGCTCGAACATGCGCTCCATCACGTGCGCCGGGATGCCCGGGCCGTTGTCGCGGACGTACAGCTCGACGTACTGGCCGTCCACTTTCTGCCGGCAGGAGGCGCACACCCCCTGGATGCGTGCCGGAGCGCGCACGCCGATGCGGATGGCGCCGCTGCCGCGCATCGCGTCGCGCGCGTTGATGCAGAGATTGAGCGCCACCTGCTCGACCTGCACCGGGTCCAGGCGCAGCAGCGGCAGCGGCTCTTCCAGCCGGTGGTGCAGCTCGATCGTCGCGGGCAGCGTGGAGCGCAGCAGCTTGCACGCGTCGCGCACCAGGTCGCCGAGCTGCACCGCGCGGCGCTCGCCGTGCTGGCCGCGGCTGAACGTGAGCATCTGCGCGATCAGCTCGCGCGCGCGCTGCGCGGAATGCCGCGCGCGCTCGAGGTACTTCCCGAGCCGCGCATCGCCGATCTCCGCCTGGCGCTCGGCGGCGAGCGAAAGGTTGCCGATCGTGCCCTGCAGGATGTTGTTGAAATCGTGCGCGATGCCCCCGGTCAGGTGGCCGATCGCCTCCATCCGCTGCGCCTGGCGAAGCTGCGCCTCGAGCTGGGTGCGCTCGGCCTCCGCGCGCTTGCGCGCGGTGACGTCGGTGCCGATGTAGAGCACGTGCGGGGCGCCGCGATGGCGGATGGGGACGCCGCGCACCTCGATGTCGAAGCGCTCGCCGTTCTTGCGGCTGGCCCGCGACTCGAAGCGCACGCTCTCGCCGGCGAGCGCGCGCTCATGCAGCGCGCGCACATGCGCATTCATCTCGGCGGAGCTCATCGTCAGGTCCTGCCGGCCGAGCGCCTCCTCGCGGCGCCGTCCGCTCATCTTTTCATAGGCGGAGTTCACGTCGACGACGCGGAAATCCGCGTCGCGCAGCACGATCGAGTCGGCGGCTGCATTGAAGATCGCACGGTACTGCTCTTCGCTCGCGCGCAGGTGCTCTTCCGCGCCCTTGCGCTCGGTGATGTCGCGCGCGATCGCGAGGGCATGCGGCTCGCCGCGGTGCTGGAAAGGGACCACGTGGATCTCGGTGACGATCGTGCGGCCACTCTTGTCCAGCCCCGAAAGCTCGGCGCGGCAGGTCTCCCCGGCGAGCGCCCGGCGCACGAGGTCGCGGCGCGGCTCGAGCTGCGCGGCCGAGTGTCCGAAGATCTCGAACCCGCGCCCGACGACTTCCTCCCGCGTCCAGCCGTAGATGCGCTCGAAGGCGGGATTCACGTCGACGCGCTTGCAGTCCTGGTCCCAGATGATCATCGCGTCGGACGAGGCGTTGAAGATGGCGCGGTACTGCTCCTCGTTCGCCAGCAGCCGTGCTTCCGCGGTCTTGCGCTCGGTGACGTCCCGGCCGACGTAGAGGACGTGGGGCCGTCCCTGATGCACCATCGGCACGCCGCGCACCTCGAGCATGAAGCTGCGGCCGTCGCGGTGGCGGGCGACCGTTTCGAACTGCACATGCTCCCCCGCGAGCGCACGCCGATGGAGCGCGAGCACGGAGGGCTCCTGCTCGGCCGGACTCATGATCAGGTGGGCGACGCCGATCACGTCCTGGCGGCGGTTGCCGCTCATTGCGAGATAGGCCGGGTTGACGTCGACGACGCGGAAATCCTCGTCTCGCAGCACGAGCGAGTCGGCGGCGGCGTCGAACATC
Organism: Burkholderiales bacterium; assembly: GCA_036277655.1. Classification (GTDB taxonomy): domain Bacteria; phylum Pseudomonadota; class Gammaproteobacteria; order Burkholderiales; family SG8-39; genus 2-02-FULL-66-14. The sequence goes on from DASUMM010000211.1 coordinate 5,053, forward strand.
GCGCGGTACTGCGCGTTGCTCGCGCGCAGCGCTTCGGCCGCCCGCTGCCGCTCGATCTCGGCGCCAATCCGCGCGGCGAAGATCTTGAGCACCGTCTCGGCGAGGTCGCGGCGGGCAAACTCGCTGCGCGACGCCACCGACACCAGGCCGATCGCATTGCCTTCGGTGTCGGTCAGCGTCGATGCAGCATAAGCGCGGATGCCGAGCTTGCGAATGTCGGCATCCTGAGGAAAAAGCTCATTTACGCGCGACGGAAAGAAGCCGAACGCATGGCCGATCGCTTTCTCGCAGGGCGTCCCCGCTACGGGGTATTCCGTGCTCGCACGCAATCTGCCGGAGGCGAAGCGGGCAAGCGAGCGGAGCCGGGCGCGGTCCCCCGACGGGTGCACCGCGATCGTCGCGAACTCGACCTCCAGGATCGAGGCGAGCGCGCGCACGAGGTCCTCGTACACCCCGTCGCCCTGGGCGCTCGAGACGGCGAGCGCTGCTTCGCGGAGCTTGTCTTCCACGCCTTCAGCCCGGGACGAACATGTAGCCGGCGCCGCGCACGGTGCGAATGACTGCCGGCTTCTCCGGATCGGCCTCGATTTTGCGCCGCAGGCGCGCGATGCGGATGTCGATCGCGCGGTCGAACGGCTCCCACTCGCGGTTCTGCGTCATCGTGAGCAACTGGTCGCGTGAGAGCACGCGGTTGGCGTTCTGCGCGAACACCTTGAGCAGCTCGAAATCCATGTGCGTGATCGAGATCTCGCCGTCGGGCCCGAACAGCTGGTGCGTGGAGAGATCGAGCTCGCAGCGGCCGATGCGCACGCGCTTGGGCGCCTGCTTCGCCGCCGGCTCGACCGCCTCGCCGGACCGGCGGGTGCGCCGCAGGACGCTCCGCAGGCGCGCACGCAGCTCGCGCAAGTCGAACGGCTTGGCGAGATAGTCGTCGGCGCCGACCTCGAGGCCCACCACGCGATCGACGACCTCCGCAGCGCCGGTGAGCATGATGATTGCCACGTCGTGGTTGCGGCGCAGCCAGCGCGCGAGCGAAAGCCCGTCTTCGCCCGGCAGATTGAGGTCGAGCAGCACGGCGTCCGGTGCGCCCGCAGCAAACGCCTTTCGCATCTCGCCGCCGTCGGCCGCGAAGGCGACGCGGAATCCCTGCTCGGCGAGGTAGTCGCCGGTGGATTCGCGGATGTCCTCGTCGTCGTCGACGATCAGGATTCTTTCGCCTGCCATGGCGGAAATCATAACCTGTGCGCTCTGCATGGCCTTTCCTCCTGGGGCGCGATCGTAGCGGCTTCGCCGGCGCCAAGAATGTCGCGCCGATTGCCCGTTTGTTTCAGTCTTGTATCGGGCCGGCCGAGCGCTACTCGCGCAGGTAGCCCCACGCGTGCAGGCGGTCGCTGTCCTCCTCGAACCAGCGGTCGCCGATGTCCTCGCGGTAGTACATGTGCGGGATCATCACGTTCTTCACGCGGTTATAGGCCATGCGCTGCGCCTGCTTCATCGTCGGCCCGGTGCCGCAGACGAGAAGCGCCACGCCCGAGGTGCCGGTGACGAGCCACTCGCCGTCTGCCGTCCTCACGTCCTCGATATGGATGCCTTCGCGGCTGGGGGTCTTGAAGAGGATCACCGAGTCCTTGGAGGTCGATTCGAGCGTCTCCATGTCGCGGTAGGGGAAGGGCGGGACGACGATCCGGATGCCGAGCTGAAACCCGCTGCGGGCCCGCAGGCGCGTGAGCGAGCCGTCGGCCAGCTTCTGCAGCATCTCGCCGATCGGCGTGAGGAGGCCTTCCTGCTGGATGCTGATGCACGGGTAGCCGAAGCGGGCCGTGAATTCGAGGGGATAGACGCCGTTGTTGTTGACGATGCAGTTGACGTCGATGTAGCCGACGTAGCGCTCCTCGGCGAGCTTTGCTTCCATCTTCTTCAGCGTGGCGTTGAAGATCTTGTTCGGCTCGCTCCAGAACATCGAGGTGCCCATCTCGCCGGTGGGCGGCCCGATGTCGCCGGGGAAGAGCTTCTTGTGTTCGAAGTTGACGCAGATCGGCGTCACGAACTCCTTGCCGTTGAAGAACGCACCGGTCGCCACCTCGATGCCGGTCGCGCGCCGCTGCAGCTGGAATTCCTTGATCTTGTCGGACCAGGCGCGCTTGTAGTCGCCGAGCACCTTGATGACGTCCTTGCCGTCTTCCTCCTCGCCGACGAAGAGCAGCCGCTTGATGTTCGCCGCCTCCCCGTTCGGCTTGATCACGTAGCGGTTGGGGTTATCGGTGACGTAGGCGATGGCGTCGTCGAACGAGGTGAAGCTCTCCTGCGGCAGGATGGCGACCCCGGCGGCCTTCAGCTCCTGCTGGCCGAAGCCGCGATCATCCTCGAGCCGGTCGGTGTAGGGCGAGCCGCCGACGACCGGCTTGCCTTTCTTTCGCAGCTCGTCGGCCATCGCGCCCATGCCGAGGACGTCGTCGAAGACGACCACGTCGGCCCAATCGACTTCCTTCCTCCAGTCGGCGGTCTTCGGCACGAAGCCGTCGCCGATCTCTTTTTCCTCGGGGTCGTCGATCGAGAGCTTCGCCTCGTGGCCTTCCTTCACTACCTGCCAGGCGATGTCAGCGATCAGTCCGGTGTAGGAGACGAAAAGAAACTTGGTCGCCATGCAATGCCTCGCATCGTACGCGAAGTCATTTGCGTTCGCTCGCCGCGCGGCGTGTCCGGACCCCTGATCTGCTAGGCTGCCGAGGCGAGGAGGTTCGAGCTATGGGCGGGCGTTTGCGTTCCATTCTGCGGGCGGGCGAGCTGGTGATCGCACCCGGCGTGTTCGAAATGCTTTCGGCGCGGATCGCCGACCGCCTGGACTTCAAGGCGCTCTACATGACCGGCTACGGTATCTCGGCTTCGCACCTCGGGGTCGCGGACGCCGGCCTCGTCACGTTCCGCGACATGGTCGAGCGGGCGCGCACGATCGCCGCGGGCATCTCGAAGCCGCTGATCGCCGATGCCGACACGGGCTTCGGCGGACTGATCAATGTGCGGCACACCGTGCGCGGCTACGAGGATGCCGGCGTCGAGGCGATCCAGATCGAGGACCAGGAGATGCCGAAGAAATGCGGCCACACGCCGAACCGGCGGGTGGTTTCGCTTGCCGATGCGCTGCGGCGGATCGAAGTCGCGATCGACGCGCGCCGGTCGGACGATTTCCTGATCGTCGCGCGCACCGACGCGCGCACCAGCCTGGGCCTGGAGGAAGCGATCCGCCGTGGCCGCGAATTCGTCCGGGCGGGCGCCGACATCATCTTCGTCGAGGCACCGGAGTCGGAAGAGGAATTCCGCCGGATCGGCGATGCGCTCGGCGCGGATGCGTGGCTCCTTGCCAACATGGTGCCGACCGGGAAATCCCCGGTTGTCCCGGCGGAAAAGCTGAAGGCATTCGGCTTCTCGATCGCGATCTATCCGAGCGCCGGCATGAGCCCGGCCTGTGCGGCGCTCGAAGCTTCGTACAGGTACCTTGCCGAGCACCGCAGCACGATCGGCAGTCCGGTGCCGGCGTACGACATGAAGGCGATGCACGAGCTGGTGGGGTTTCCGGAGGTCTGGGAGTTCGAGAAGCGCTTTCCGGAAGCCGAGTAGCCGCGGCGGCTACCCGGCCATTGCGCAACGGCTTACTTCGAGATCATCGCGTAGTCGCCCGACTGCGGTGCGTAGTTGATGCGGCGCACTTCCGCGATCCGGTTTTCCTGCACGCGTCCTTCGACGATCTCGTAGCCCATCAGCGCGAACACCCGCTTCTGCACGAAGAGCGGCCGCGAGTTGCCGTACCAGTCTACGCAGGAGGCGCGGCAGCCGTCGTTCGTGTTGCCCGGGCGCGAATCGAGCGTGCCCAGTTCCGAGAACGAAAGCGACGTGTTGCGCAGGTAAAGGAGCGATGCAGATTCGTGGCGCAGGTGGCGTGATGCCGGCTGGCCGCGACCGATGATCGGCAGGCCGACGAGGCCTTCCTGCTCGTTCTCGGGCTTATAGAAGAAGCCGTGGCTGCGCGTCTCGCCCTGCGCGGCGTTCGGGCGCGTGTAGCGGTCGCGCACCAACGGGTAGCCGGAGAGCCGCACGCTGGTGAAGTGGAGATCCTTGCCATCGGTGCCGACCACGACCGCGTTTGCGCCCAGCGCTTCGATGCGATCGACTCCATGGACGAGCGGCAGTCCATAGACATAGCCGGCGGCGTAACGCACCGCGAAAAGCTCGGATTGCGGCGTCGACTGCGGGCGGCGCCAGCCGGCGCCGGCACCATAGAGCAGGTATTCGCCGATGAAGCGGTTCTGCGTCGCCTGGCCGCCCGAGGGTTGCGGCAGCGGGCGGTAGCTTCCGGCAGGCGCGCTGTCGCGGCCATCCGAGAAGCGGCTCAGATGCACGCGCATCAGCGCGAGATCGCCGGAATTCACCTCGGCGGACCACATGCCGTCGCCGCGACCGTTCGAGCGCACCAGCACGTTGAGGAAGCCGTCCTCGCCCTCCAGGAAAGAGAACTGGTCGACCGGGGAGCCGGCGACCTTGAGCGCGCTCGGCGCGGTGCCGTCGAGCGGCATGCGGAACACGCCGGAGGCGACGTTCGGCTGCTCGCCGCGCCGGTTCCATGCGGTGGTCCACACGAACACCGAGTTGGGCGAGACGTAAAAGACGCGCCCCGGCTGGCCGAGCACCGCGGTGCTCTGGCAATCGAGTTCGGGCTGCGCGAGATCGCAGGAAGTGACCGTGTGAAGAGCGACGCCCTGGAACGGATCCAGCGGCTCGTCAGTGCGGTAGATGCGCGTCGCCGGTGCGATGCGCTTGAACTCTTCCGGCGTAGCGCCGCTGCGCCACTTGCGCACGGCAGGCAGCATCGCGTGCGGCGTCCCGCTCCAGGGATTGAGGTAGAGCGGCGTATAGAAGACGAGCTTCGAGCCGATCAGGCGGCTCGCGTAGTTGCGCGAGGAGTAGTAGTCGTTCGAGCGCAGGTGCCAGGTGGCCTTGTAGCGCAGCGCGCCCGCCGGCGAGACTTCGAAGAGCCCGATCTCGGTGCCGCCGCGCGAATAGCTGTAGCCGATGACCACCACCGTGTTGCCCGAGATCAGCATCTCGTCGTACCAGGCGCCGCGCGGGTCAATATCGGGCGCGAAGGCATCGATTGCGGAAACCGGCTTCAGATCGCGATCGCCGACGCGGACGGTGAAGAGGCGCCCGCGCCGCAGGATGACCAGGTGCTCGCCGTG
>DASUMM010000212.1:0-2842 GCA_036277655.1 Burkholderiales bacterium
AGCAGGTGATGGAATTGGTAGACGAACCCGAGCGTCTCGTTGCGCACCCTGCCGCGCTCGGCTTCCCCCATCGCGCTCAACTCGCGGCCGTTGACCAGGACGCGCCCTTCGGTGGGCGCATCCAGCCCGCCGAGCAGGTGCAGCAGCGTGGACTTGCCCGATCCGGACTTGCCCATGATCGCCACATGCTCGGAACGACGCACTTGCAGATCGACGCCGGTTAGCACCGGGACTGGCGCTGGTCCCTGGTAGGTCTTCTTCAGCCCGCTGCAGGAGAGCACCGCGTCATTCATAGCGCAGCGCCTCGGCCGGATTGACCCGCGCCGCACGCCAGCTCGGGTACAGCGTGGCGACGAACGCCAGCGCGAGCGACATGAGCCCGATGGTCGACACATCGCGTGCCTGCACCTCGGAGGGCAGGTCGGAGATGTAGTACACGTCCTTCGAGAGGAACTTGAAGCCGAGCGTCTGCTCGATCGCCGGCACGACGACGTCGACGTTGAATGCGAGCAATACGCCCCCGGTCACGCCGATCAGCGTGCCGATGACGCCAATCAGCGCGCCCTGCACCATGAAAATCTGCATCACCGAGCGCGGCGAGGCGCCGAGGGTGCGCAGGATCGCGATGTCGGCCTGCTTGTCGGTTACCAGCATCACCAGCGTGGAGACGATGTTGAACGCGGCGACCGCGACGATCAGCGTCAGGATGAGGAACATCACCCGCTTCTCGATTTCCACCGCGCGGAAGAAGTTCGCGTGGCTGCGCGTCCAGTCCGAGGCGTAGTACTCGGGCCCGAGTTGCTGCACCAGCTCGCGCGCAACCGAGCGCGCCGCAAACAGGTCGTCCAGCTTCAGCCGCACTCCGGACACCGCGGCGTCCATCTGGTAGAGGCGCTGCGCGTCCTCCAGGTGCACGAGCGCAAGCCCGGAGTCGTACTCGAACATGCCGACCTCGAACAGGCCGACGACGGTGAACTGGCGCAGCCGTGGAATCACGCCGGCCGGCGTCACCTGCCCCTGTGGTGCGATCAGCGTCACCCGCTCGCCCGGCAGCACGCCGAGTGCACGAGCGAGGTCGGTGCCGAGCACGACGTTGTATTCGCCCGCCTTGAGCGCATCGAGCCTGCCTGCACGCATGTGCTTGCCGATTTCCGCCACGCGGTCCTCTTCCGTCGGAAGCACGCCGCGGACGATCGCGCCGCGCACGCCCTGCCCCCCCGAAAGCATCGCCTGCGCATGGACGAACGGCGCGGCTGCCTGCACGCGCGGGTTCTTCGCCGCCGCAGCGGCGACCGCCGGCCAGTCGAGCAGGCGGCCGTTCGCATTGGACACCTGCACGTGCGAAGCGACGCCGAGAATGCGGGTGCGCAGCTCGGTCTGAAACCCGTTCATCACCGACAACACAACGATCAGCGCCGCGACGCCGAGCGAAATGCCCGCCATCGAGATGAGCGAAATGAAGCTGATGAAGTGATTGCGACGCTTGGCGCGCGTGTAGCGCAGTCCTACCAGCAGTTCGTAGCGCACGTTCGACGAAGCATACTCGATACTAAAATCGCTCGCCATGGATGCTGAAGCACTGCGGTCGCTCGCACGGCTCGTCACCAACGAGCGGATCGGTACGCTCGGGACATTGCGCGCCGGAGCGCCGAACGTGTCGATGGTCGCCTACCTGCCGGATCCGGGCTTCGCTGCCTTCTGGCTGCGGCTCTCGCGCCTCGCCTGGCACACCCAGGATCTCGCGCAAGACCCTCGCGTGGCGCTCTCGATCTGTGAAACCGACGATCGGCGCGCCGATCCGCAGACGCTTGCGCGCGTCACCATTCGCGGCGAGGCGAGCATGCTTGCGGTTGACGAGCCCGAAAGCATCCGGCTGCGGCAGCTTTGGCTCGAGCGATTTCCTGCCTCGGCCGTGACCTTCGAGCTCGCCGATTTTTCGTTCTGGCGCCTTGCGCCCCGCGATGCGCGCTTCGTCGCGGGTTTCGCACGCACGCACAACCTTTCCGCCGCGCAGCTCGCGCGCGCCGGGTCGGCATGACGATGTTCGAGCTGGCACTGGCGACCGTGATCGCCATCCATCCGGCCCCGGAATGCCAGGTGCATCTCGAAGCGCGTTCCGAGGAGCCGCATCAGGTGCTGCGGGTACGACCGACCTGCCCGATCGGCCGCTCCTCGACGCATGCCGCGTTGCAGGCGCTGCTTGCGCATGCAGGCAGCGAAGCGAGAGTCTCGTTCGGCCGCATCGTCGACTACCCGTGGCTCTCCTCGCTCCTTGCCCGCGAGGCGTCGGTCGCCCGAACGTGGGACGCATCCGCCGGCAAGCCGCGCAGCGGCGGCGAAAACCAATGGGTGGCGAAAATGCTCGCGGCGATGCCGGAGTTCACTGCGCTCTTCGACCGCTGGCAGATCGCCGGCATCTCGGTCGAGAAAGTGCTGCTGAAAAGAGCGGCGGACCTGCCGCTTGCCGAGGGCGCGCCGCTACCGCGCGAGGCACGCCTTCCCTACGACGCGGTTCTGTGGGTGACGCTGCGACGTTAGCGCTCGATCTTCGAGATCTTCGAGCCCTCGAACGTCAGGTTGTACATCAGTCCCTTGCCCGAGAAGATGAAGCCGATCACCGGCTTCTTCGCAGTCTCGGTGTCGATCGATCCGCCTGCGCCGAGCGTGGCGAGCGCGACGCTGCCGTCGACCCCTGCGGTCCACCCCTGGCTCGCGCGGAATTGCGCGAGCGCTTTCTCGGTCATGAAGAGCACCACCTGGCTGCGCGACTGCGCGCCAAGCTGGAAGCCGATCGAGGCCGCGGCGATGCTGTAGTACGCGACCGGTGCGCCGCGCACGAGGA
>DASUMM010000213.1:0-2227 GCA_036277655.1 Burkholderiales bacterium
GCACAGGCCGGTGAAATTGCCGATCGAAATCCCCATAATCAGCGATCTACCGACATTCGGGAATTAGGCCCGCGCCCGCTTCACATCCGGCGGTGTCGCTTCGTCCACCAGCGCGGCGAGCGCCTGGTCGAGCGGCATGACCATCTGCTTTTCGCTGCCCATGCGGCGGATCGAGACCATGCGCTCGGCCGCTTCCTTCTTGCCGACGACGAGCAGCACCGGGACTTTCGCGAGCGAATGTTCGCGCACCTTGTAATTGATCTTCTCGTTGCGCGTGTCGGCGTCCACGCGCAGACCCGCTTTCTTCGCAGCCGCAACGACATCGCCGGCATAGCCGTCAGCGTCGGACGTGATCGTACAGACCATCGCTTGTACGGGCGCGAGCCAGAGTGGGAAGTGCCCCGCATGATGCTCGATCAAAATGCCGGTGAAGCGTTCGAGAGAACCAAACAGCGCCCGGTGCAGCATGACGGGCACGATCTTCTCGCCCGACGGCGCGATATAGAACGCGCCGAGACGGCCGGGGAGATTCAGGTCCACCTGCACCGTGCCGCATTGCCAATCGCGTCCGATCGCATCGCGCAAGACATACTCAAGCTTCGGACCGTAAAACGCACCCTCGCCCTTGTTGTAGCTGTAGGGATACTCCGCGATCTCGAGCGCGCGCAGCAGCGCGGCTTCCGCCTTCTCCCACACCGCGTCCTCGCCGATGCGCTGCTCGGGCCGGTCGGCGAACTTCACCTTTACGTCTTCGAAGCCGAAATCCGAATAGATCGACAGAATGAGCTGATGCATTTTCAGCGTTTCATCTGCGATCATCTCTTCCGGAATAAAAACATGCGCGTCGTCCTGCGTGAATGCGCGCACGCGCATGAGCCCATGCAGCGCGCCCGACGGCTCGAAGCGATGCACCTTGCCGAGTTCGGCGAGCCGTAGCGGCAGGTCTCGATAAGACTTGAGCCCGTGCTTGAAAATCTGCACGTGGCCCGGACAGTTCATCGGCTTGATCACATATTGCCGCTCTTCTTCCTCACGCTGCTCCGTGAGGAACATCATGTCGCGGTACTTTTCCATGTGGCCCGAGGTGACCCAGAGCGAGGAGTCCATCAGCTGCGGCGCGTTCACTTCCTGATAGCCCGCGTCGGTCTGGCGGCGGCGGATGTAGTTTTCCAGCGTCTGGAACAGCGTCCAGCCTTTCGGATGCCAGAAGACGGAGCCCGGCGCTTCCTCCTGGAAGTGAAAGAGATCCATCTCGCGCCCGAGGCGGCGGTGATCGCGCTTCTCCGCTTCCTCGAGCTGGTGGATGTATTGATAGAGTTCTTCCTGCTTCGCCCAGGCGGTGCCGTAGATGCGCGTGAGCATCGGATTCTTCGCATCGCCGCGCCAGTAAGCGCCCGCGACCTTCATCAGCTTGAAGGCGTTGCCGATCTTGCCCGTCGAAGCCATGTGCGGCCCGCGGCAGAGATCGAACCATTGCCCTTGCTTGTAGATTTTCAGGTCCTCGCCGGGCGGGATCGCGTCCACAAGCTCGACCTTGAAGTTCTCGCCCTTCTCCTTGAATACGCGCTTCGCCTCGTCGCGCGACCACACTTCCTTGGTGAAGGGCGCGTCGCGCGCGATGATCTCGCGCATCTTCTTTTCAATCGTGGGGAAATCGTCCGGCGTGAACGGCTCGTTTCGGAAGAGGTCGTAGTAGAAGCCGTTCTCGATCACCGGGCCGATCGTGACCTGCGTGCCGGGCCAGAGCGACTGCACCGCCTCGGCCATGACATGCGCGGTGTCGTGGCGGATCAGTTCGAGCGCGCGCGGGTCCTCGCGCGTCAGAAACTCGATCTTCGCATCCCTGGAAATCTTGTCGGTCAGGTCCGTGACCGTGCCGTCGAGCGCCATGGCGACGGTGCGCTTGGCGAGCGAGGGGGAAATCCCCTTCGCGATCTCGAAGCCGGTGATGTTGTCGGGATATTCGCGGCGTGCGCCGTCGGGAAAGGTCAGCGCGACCATTCTTGTCTCCTGTTGCTCACTCGCTGCCTACGATTGCAGGTAAGCGTGATTCCGGTGCGGACTTAAAACCACGAAACGCGTGGAAAGTCATGGCCCGCAGGCGGAAATGCCGCAACCCCCGGTGGAATTCAAGATGCACGTTGGGTAGCCTTCGCGCGGGGACGGGGGAAGGCGGGATGTACCGAGCGGCGCTGGTGGCGGTTGCGATTGTCGGCTGCGCGACGGG
>DASUMM010000214.1:0-9394 GCA_036277655.1 Burkholderiales bacterium
CGAGTCGATGCTCGTGACTCGTCCAGCCCTTGGCACCGAAGGCGCCGCCAACGTCGCCGGCGATCGTGCGAATCTTGTCCGCGGGCACCTTGAAGATCCTGCTCGCGAGCATGTCCCGCACGCGGTGCGGATACTGCACGTCCAGGCGCAGCGTGTAGCTGCCGCTCTGCGGATCGTATTCGCCGAGCGCGCCGCGCGGTTCCATGAACTGCGCATGCACCCGCGAGATCGCGTAGCGGCCTTTGACGATCCGCGCTGCGCGCGCAAAGGCGGCGTCAGTCGCCCCGGCGTCACCGACTTCGAACACGTTCGAGACGTTGTCCGGGCATTCGTCCCAGACCGGTGCGCCGCCTTCGGCCGCGGCAGTCTCGGTGACGGCCGGCAGGTCTTCATAGTCGATGGCGACCGCTTCGGCAGCGTCCTTCGCAAGTGCGATGCTTTCTGCGACCACGGCCACCACCGGATCGCCTACGTAGCGCACGCGCTCGCGCGCAAGGCCGGGATGTGCGCGCCAGAACATCGGAGAGCCGTCGGGGCGCTTGCGCTGGAAGCTGACCTCCGGCGTGCCAAGCCCGTCTGCCGCGAGGTCTTCGCCGGTAAAGAGCGCGACCACGCCCGGCATGCGGCGCGCCGCCTCGAGGTCGACCGAGCGGATGCGCGCGTGCGCATGCGGCGAGCGCAAGAGCACAAGCTGCGCTTCGCCCGCAGCATGCTGATCGTGGATGAAGCGGCCTTCGCCTCGCAGCAGCCGCGCGTCCTCGAAGCGCTCGAGCGGCTGGCCAATGCCGAACGGTCCCATGCGGCCGATTGTATGCAGCCGCGCGATAATCGAGGCCCGCAAAGCGAACCCGACCTAATCCTATGCTTCACAGCTTCGCCTTCCTCGTCGGTGCCCTGCTGATCGCCTGCAGCGCGAACGCACAGGCCCCATTCGCCACACGCCCGATCACCATGGTCGTCGGCTTCGCCCCGGGCGGTGGCACCGACATCGCCTCGCGGATCATCGCGAAGAAGCTCTCCGAAAACATCGGCCAGAGCGTGGTGGTCGAGAACCGCGCCGGCGCTGGCGGCAACATTGCGACCGAGCTCGTCGCCCGCGCGCAGCCCGACGGTCACACGATCCTGCTTGCCTCGGTCGGCTCGCTCTCGGTCGCGCCGCACATCGTCGCCAAGCTGCCGTACGACCCGCTGCGCGACCTGGCGCCGATCACGATGGCGGTGATGTTTCCGAACGTGCTCGTGGTTCACCCGTCGCTGGGCGTGCAGACGCTCGCGGAGTTCGTGAAGCTCGCGCAGGCGAAGCCGGGCGCGATCAACTACGGCTCCTCCGGCATTGGCGGCGCCGGCCATCTGGCCGCCGAGCTCTTTCGCCTGATGGCCAAGGTCAACCTCGTGCATGTGCCGTACAAGGGCGGCGCTCCGGCCGCGACCGCGGTGCTCGCAGCCGAAGTTGCCGCAGTCTTTGCCACGCCGGCGTCAGCCGGACCTCACATCAAGGCAGGCAAGCTGCGTGCGCTCGGCGTCACCGGCCCGGCGCGTTCGCCCGCGCTGCCGGACGTGCCGACGATTGCCGAGTCCGGCTACCCCGGCTACGAGGCGACGAACTGGTATGCGTACGTCGCGCCGGCGAAGACGCCGAAGGACCTGGTGGATCGCTGGAACCGCGAGATCGTCAAAGTGCTGAACGCGCCAGACGTGCGCGAGCAGCTGCTCGGGCATGGCCTCGAGCCGCAACCGGGGACGAGCGAAGCGCTCGCGAAATACATCGAGCGCGAGCTTGCCATCTGGGGCCGCGTGGCGAAGGAGGCCGGAATCACGGCGAACTGACCGGCTGGCGCGCCGGACCCTCGCGCTTCAGCCGCGCATTCTCGAGGAACTCGCCCAGCACCGGCGAGCAATCCAGCAGGCCATTCCCCCGCACCGCGTGAAACTCGGGATGCCATAGCAGTCCGAGCACGTAGCTGCCGCCGCTCCAGCGAATCGCTTCGATGATGCCATCCGGCACCGCGTGCGCTTCGGCATGCAGCCCGCGGCCGAGATCCTTCACCGCCTGGTGATGGATCGAAGTGACCTTGGCGCGCTTTTCCACCGGATAGAGGCGCGCAAGGCCCGAGCCCGTAACCCACTCGATCTCGTGCGCGTGGGCGTCGTACGCGGCGCGGTCGACGTGCCCAAGCGCGCCCGGCACCTGCGTGATGATGTCCTGCCACAGCGTGCCACCGAACGCGACGTTGATCAGCTGCGCGCCGCGGCAGATGCCGAGCACCGGCTTTTGCTGGATCACGCATTCCCACAGCAGGTCGATCTCGTAGAGGTCACGCACGCGATCGCCAGACCATTCAGGCTTGAGCGGCGTCTCGCGGTAGCTCTGCGGGCTCACGTCGGCGCCGCCTTGCAGCACCAGGCCATCCAGTTCGCGCACGTAATCGTGCATGCTCACCTGGGTGCGCTCGAGCCCTCCGCTTTGCGTCGTCGGCACCATGAAGACGATCGCGCCATGCGCCATCAGCCAGTGCGCGATCGACTGCTCGAGGTATTGCAGCGTCTTGCCGCGGAATCCCAGCTCCTTCGGCGGGTCGTGCATCAGGCGGGCCGACAGCCCGATCCGCAGCGGCGCCGCCCTCATCCGGCGGTTCGAAAGCGCTCGCTCTGCTGCCACACCAGGTCGGCGAGCGAGCCGCCGTCGGCGAACGCCTCGCGCATCCAGCGCGCATCGTTACCTTCCCGCGCGATGCGGCCGATCTCGGAAAGCGGCGCCTCGCAACCGAGCTCGCGCGCATGCACCGCAACCGCCTGCAGCGTCGCCGCAAGGTCTTCGGCGATCGAAGCACGCGATGCGGTGAGCGGATCGACGATCTCGCCCTCGAGCCCGAAGCGGCAGGCCTGAAAGCGGTTGTAGGTGTAAGCGAGGTAGTTTTCCTCGCACACCCGGTCGGGGCGCTCGACCAGCAGCCAGCGGCAGAGCACCTGCACATACGCAGCGAGCGCGGCGGCGCGCTCGACCGTAAGCGGCGTGTCGCAGACGCGCACCTCGATCGTGCCGAATTCGGGCTTCGGGCGCACGTCCCAGTAGAAGTCCTTCATGCTTTCGACGATGCCGGAGGCGCTCATGCGCTCGAAGTAGGCGTTGAATTCGCTCCAGCGCAGCGCGAACGGCGCTCGGCCTGCGAGCGGAAACGCGAACACCGCGTTCAGGCGCGAGGAGTCGAACGCGGTGTCGACGCCCTGGTAGTAGGGCGATGATGCCGAGAGCGCGATCAGGTGCGGCAGGTAGCGCGACATTGCATGCAGCAGGTAGAGCGCGTCGTCGCCGTCGGCGCACCCTACATGGATGTGCTGGCCGAACACGGTGAACTGCTTCGCCAGATAACCGTAGATCTGCGAGACGTGCTGGAAGCGCGGCCGGTCGAAGATGCGACGGTCGCTCCAATGCTGGAACGGATGCGCGCCGCCGCCCGCCACGCGCACGTTGAGCCGGTCCGCGGCGGCAACGAGCGTGGCGCGGATCTGCTGCAGCTCGGCGAGCAGGTCGGCATGACGGTGGTGGATGCCGGTGCTCACCTCGATCATGCTCTCGGTGATCTCGGGCTTGATCTCGCCTGCGTGCGGCTTCTTCTCGGTGAGGGCGAGCAGGTCCGAGGCCGCGCGCGTGAGATCGCAGTCGCGCGTGTTGACGAGCTGCAGCTCCAGCTCCACGCCGAGCGTCAGCGGCGCCGACTGGCGGAATTCGAGCGGTGGCGTCGCCATCAGCGCTTCCTCGCTTCTTCCGCTTCGCCCGCCTGCACCAGCGCGAAGTAAGTAGCCGCCGAGCCGAGCACTTCCAGCATTACGATCGCCGACACGACGATGGTGGCGAGCGTGGCGCCCAGTCCCGGGAAGAGCGCCGTCGTGTCGTGCACCAGGATCAGTGCGACTCCGGACATCGGCATCAGCGTCAGCGCAAGGAGCGACGCCTTGCGCATCGACAGGCCCGAAGCCGGCGCGAGCGCGAGTACGCCGGTGGCCTTTCCGACGTAGCGTGCCGCAAGCAGCGTCGCGCCGGCCAACGCGCCGGACGGAAGCAGGTCCAGATCGAGCGTCGCCGCGGTGATCGCAAAGAGCAGTATCAGCAGGATCTGGCCGAACCGGCCGAAACCGTAGGCGGCGAATCGACGCCGGGTGTCGAGCGCGCGCGCCATTACACCGAAGCCGAGCATTACCAGCACGAGCGAAAGCTTGAGCGCGGTCGCGACATAGACAGCGGTCACGACGAGCGCGAGCACCGCGATGAACTGCGCTTCCGGACGCCGGCCAAGGAGCGCGAGCAGCGCAAGCGTCGCTGCAGTCAGGACGAACGCCAGCGCGAGCGAGCCGAAGATCAGGTAAAGCGGATGCGCGACCATCGACAGCACGTGCTCGGAGTACTCCTGGTGCAGCCAGGCGAGCAGGATGTTCACCGCGAGAAACGCATACACGCAGTTGAGCGAGGTGAGCAGCAGCATCCGCTCGGTGACCTGGCCCTGCGCGCGCAGCTCCCGCGTGAGCGATAGTGCCACCGCCGGCCCGGTCGCGATGCCGATCGCGGCCGCGAGCGCGGCGAGCAATGGCTTCATCTCGATCGCGAGCAGCACGATGAACATGGCGACGAATGCGAGCGCGGCTTCGGCAATGCTGGTCGCCAAAAGCCACGGGTTGCGCCGCAACCAGCCCAGGTCGACACGCTGGCCGAGCTGGAACAGCACCACTCCGAGCGCCACGTCGAGCACGCCGCGCATGCCGGCGAGCGTCTTCGCATCGATGAGTCCGGAGATCTGCGGCCCGAGGACGATCCCCGCCGCAATCCAGCCGAAAAGGCGCGGTAGCCGGAGCCACCGGGCGAGCACCTCGCCGGCGATCGCCGCGGCAAGCAGCAAGAGCGCGTACCAGGGCAGCGCGCCGAGATCCGGCGGCCAGTCCGGCAGGAAAAAAAGGTCGGACATTTGCCTCTCCTCGCCTCCGCTTGCCCCTGCAGACTCCGCGACTTCGCGCGGTTCGCCCGGCCTCTAGCCGATTCGCAGCACGATCTTGCCGGCGTGCAGGTTCGCTTCCATGCGCGCCTTTGCCTGCGGCAATTCTTCGAGCGGAAAGACCTGGTCGACGAGCGGCCGGATGCGGCCCTCGGCGAATGCAGGCAGCACGTCGTCAACGAAGCCGCGCACGGTCGCGGCACGCTGCTCGGCGGTTCGCAGCTTGTTCGATACACCGAAAATCGACAGGCGCTTCGCATGCACCGCATCGAGGTCGATCTGCGAGTCGAGCGAGCCGTCGACGTAGCCGACGATCGCGAGGCGGCCCTGGAACGCAAGCGACCGGATGCATTCCGGGAACACGGTGCCGCCGACGGTATTGACGGCGAGATTGGCGCCGCGGCCGCCGGTTGCCTGCATCACCGCATCTGCGAAGTCGGCGCCGCGCGTGCGCACTGCGACGTCCAGACCGAGCGGTTTCAGCCGCTCCAGCTTCTCCACGGATCCGGAAGTGCCGATGACGTTCGCGCCGAGGACCTTCGCGGTTTGCAGCGCTGCCACGCCGACGCCGGAGGAGATCCCGGTCACGAGCAGCCACTCGCCGCGCTGCAGGCACCCTTGCGCGATCAGCATGTCGTAGACGACGAGAAACGCGAGCGGAATCGAGGCCGCTTCTTTCCAGGAGAGCTTTTGCGGCACTGGAATCGCCTCGCGCGCATCGATCAGCCCGTACTGCGCGAACGCGCCGGGGCAGCGCCCCATCACGCGGTCGCCAACCTGGAAGCCGGTCACGCCGGGACCGAGCGCAGTCACTTCGCCCGCACCCTCCATGCCGGCGGGCTTCGGTGCGCCGGGCTTGTGCAGGCCCTGCGCTGCGATGAATTCGCCGCGGTTGAGTGCCGCGGCATGCAGCCGCACGAGAAGTTGCCCGGCCGCCGGCTGCGGCAGCGGGACGTCGCGCGCTTCCACGCGCGTGCTTTGCTCGAGCGACTGGATCCACCAGGAGCGCATCGTCATGCGGCGTCCTTGAGCAGCGTCGTTCCCGGCCGCACGCGGGTGAACGCAACGGGCTTCATCGTGATCTCGATTGCGGCGCCGGCGAGACGTGCGCTCGTGAACGCCGATTCCTCCAGCGGCCCACAATCCGGAAAGTCTTCGCGATAATGCGCGCCGCGCGAATCGCGGCGCGCGAGGGCGGCATGTGCAATGACGCGGCTCGTCGCGACGAGGCTCTTCAGGTTCATCCAGTCGTGCCAGGAGAGGTTGAAGGCGCGGCTTGCATCCGAAAGCCTGTGCGCATCGAGCTCGGCGTCGATCGCGCCCAACTCCGTAAGCGCGGATTGCAGCCCGCCTGCGTCGCGGATGATACCGGCCTTTTCCCACATGACGCCCTGCAGCCGCTCGCGCAGCGCTTCCAGCTCACCGTGCGGGCGCAGTCCGGCCGCGCGCAGCGGCCGCTCGCAGCGCTCGCGCGCAGCGTCGATCGCGGACGCATCCGGCTCGCGCCAGCCGCGATTTTCCTTCAGCCACACCGCGATCGCGTCGCCCGCAATCCCGCCGTACACCGTCGAATTGGCGACGCCGTTGCCGCCGAGGCGGTTGGCGCCGTGCACGCCGCCCGAATCCTCGCCGGCGACGAAAAGGCCGCCAAGGTGCGTGCTGCAATCGGGTGCGAATTCGACGCCGCCCATCATGTAGTGCGCGGTAGGCACCACTTCCACCAGTCCGCCGGCAAGGTCGAACCCGCAGTCGGCGCAGCGCTCGACCATGCCGCGGAACTGCCTGCGCACGTTGTCCGGCCCGAGATGCGCCATCGCGATGTAGAGCCCGCCGTTCGGCGTCGTGCGCCCGGCGCGCATCTCGCTGTACATCGCGCGCGAGACAAAATCGCGCGTCGCGCGCTCGGCCTTGGCGTCATAGCGCGGCATGAAGCGTTCGCTGGTGCCGTTCAGCAGGTAGCCGCCAGCGCCGCGCAGGCCTTCTTCCAGCACCGTGCCGGTCATGCGCGTGTGCGGACCGGCGAGCAAGCCTGTCGGATGGAACTGCACCATCTCCATGTCGCGCAGCGAAAGCCCGGCGCGCAACGCCATCGCGAGGCCGTCGCAGCTCTTGTCGCCGGAAGGCGTGTGATAACGGTACATCGTCGGGCCGCCGCCGGTGGCGAGCAGCACCGCTTTCGCTCGCACGAGAACGTATTCACCAGTGCGCATGTCGACGAGCAGCGCGCCGGCAATCGCGTCGCCTTGCGCAGTGCGGACCAGCTCGACCGCGCGATGCTCTTCGAGCCGGTCGATCCTGCGCGCCCAGACCTGCTCGGCGAGGCGATTCATGATCTCGATGCCGGTGAGGTCGCCCTTGTGCACGGTGCGATCGAACGTCTGGCCGGCAAACGCCTTCTGGTGAATGGTGCCGTCCGGGTTGCGATCGAAGAAACAGCCGAGCTCGTTTTCCAGCTCGCGGATCCGCTCGGGCGCGACACTCACCAGCTGCCAGGCGAGCTCCTGGTCCGGCAGCCATTTGCCGCCCTCGATCGTGTCCATGAAATGCCGCTCGATCGAGTCGCCGGCAGCGAGCGCAACGTTGTAGCCGCCCTGCACCATGCGCGTGCAGCCGGATTTTCCGAGCAGCCCCTTCACAGCCACGGTGATCGACAGCGCCGGGTTCGCCTTGTGCGCGTGCAGCGCCGCGAAGAGCCCGGCACCGCCCGAGCCGAGGATCAGGAGGTCGCAGTCGCGGGTTTGTGGAACCATTGCAGCGCCAGCACGACGACGACGAGGCCGAAGCCGATCGCATCAAACAGCGTCTTCGGATAGACGAGCAAGACGCCTGCGACGAGCAGCATCAGGCGTTCGTGAATCGGGGTTTTCCTGAACAGCCAGCCCTGGAACGCACCGGCCAGTGCCATGATGCCGACCGCGGCGGTGAACGTGACGAGGGCGATCGAGCCCCAGTCGGCATCCGCCAGGGTCTTGATCGAGCCGGTGAGCAAGAGCCCCGTTCCGCTCGGGTCCAGCACGAACATGAACGGCACCAGGAACGCAGGCGTCGTGTACTTCCAGCATTGCAGCGTCGTCTTGTATGGATCGCCCCCGGTGATCGCCGCAGCGGCAAACGGCGAAAGCGCGGTCGGCGGCGAAACTTCCGAGAGCACGGCGTAATAGAAGATGAACATGTGCGCGGCGAACTCCGGCACCTTGAGCGCGATCAGCGCGGGGGCGGCGATCACTGCGCAGATGATGTAGGACGCCGTGACCGGCACTGCAAGGCCGACGATCCAGACGATGAGCGCGGTGTAGATCGCGGTCAGCAGCAGCGAGCCGCCGGCGTACGCGAGCACGATCGAGCTGAATTTCAGCCCGAGGCCGGTCAGCGTGACGACGCCGACGATGATGCCGGCGCCGGCGCAGGTGGCAGCGACGTTCAGCACCGACATCGATCCGCCCTGCAACGCCCGGATCAATCCGGACTGCAGGATTCCCGAGAAGAACGGCGCTTTCCCGGTGACGACGTCATAAGGCACGAGCGAAGTGTCGCGCCGCAGCAGGCTGGTGACGAGCGAGACCACGGTCGCCCAGAACACCGAAAGCTCGGGCGAGAACCCCATCAGCATGAAGGCGACGATCGAAACCAGCGACAGGAAGTGGAACCAGTATTTCGCCGCCAGCTTCCACGCGCTCTCGACCGATTCGAACGTGACGTTCTTCATGCCGAACTTGCGCACGTCGATCTCGACCATCAGGAACAAGGTCAGGTAGAAAAGGCACGTCGGGATGACCGCCATCAGCACGACGTCGAGGTAGGAGATCTTCAGGAACTCGGCGATGATGAAGGCCGCCGCCCCCAGCACCGGCGGCGAGATGATCGCGCCGAGACCGCCCGCTGCGAGCAGGCCGCCGGCCTCCTCCTTGCTGTAGCCGACTTTCGCCAGCATCGGCGCTGCGACAGAGCCTAGCGTCACGGTGGTGGCAACTCCGGAGCCGGAAGGACCGCCGAGCAGGAACGACGCGAGCGTCACCGTGCGTCCGGCGCCGGTCGGCTTGCCGCCCATCGCCGAGAACGAAAAATCGATGAAGAACTTGCCCGCCCCGGAGTGCTGCAGGAAGGCGCCGTAGATGGTGAAGAGAATGATCAGCGTGGAAGAGACGTTGATCGCCGTGCCGTAGATGCCCTCCAGCGTCATGTACATGTGGCCGATCAGGCGCGGAATCTCGTAGCCCTTGTGGGTCCAGGGCGCAGGCAGGTACGGCCCGAAGAACGCATACGCGAGGAAGCACCCGGTGACGACCGGGAGGATCCAGCCGGTGGTGCGGCGCATCGCCTCGAGGACCAGCACCGCAAGGCCGACGCCGAAGACGATGTCCCAGTCGTTGGGAATGATCGATCGGTCGAAGAAATCGTCGCCGCCCATG
>DASUMM010000215.1:0-4022 GCA_036277655.1 Burkholderiales bacterium
CGGCATCGACGAGCGCCTGCCATGCCGCCGGCAGTTTCACGCGGCGCGCGCGCGGTGGAAGGGATCCGCGGACTTCGGAAGTCAAGAGAGCAAACAGAAAGCCCCGCGCTGGCGGGGCTTTCTTCTGGCCGTGTGGCTGGCTACTTCTTCTTCACGTCGGCCGCCGGTGCGCCGGTCGGGCCGCTCGGCCCAGCCGCACCCGCCTTGCCGGCGTGCTCAGGTGCGGAAGCGTGCTCTTCCCGCGAAAGCTTGCTGTCGCTGTTCTTGTCCAACGAAGAGAAATCCTTGTCGTGCGGAGTGCCTTTCACTTCTTCCTTGGAAAGGAACCCGTCCTTGTTCTTGTCGAGTCCGCTGAACATCGCCTCGGCACCGCCATCGGCCTTGCTCTGGCTTGCCGCCGCAGTAGGCTGGCTCGCGCCTTGGTCCGCCTTCTTATCCTTGTCGCCACCCGCGTTCACCGCGAACGGAATTGCCAATGCAGCCGCAACCATCGCGGCCATCAGGGTCTTTTTCGCCATCACTATCTCCTTAAGAGGATTGACTGCGAAGCGGGAAGCAGCAAATCCCGTGCCGTAGCGAAGCCGGCTCCCGCCGGAGAGTGCTATCGTCGTCCCATGACCGCCCCACGCATGCCCGTGCTCTTCCTCGGGCACGGCAGCCCGATGAACACGCTCGCCCGCAATTGCTACACGAATGCGTGGCGCTCGATGGGCGGCGCGCTGCCGCGGCCGCGCGCGATCGTCGTGGTGTCGGCGCACTGGTACATCGGCGCCACGGCGGTCACCGCAATGCCTATGCCGCGCACGATCCACGACTTCTACGGCTTTCCCCAGCCGCTGTTCGATTTTCAATACCCGGCGCCCGGCGCCCCGGACGTTGCGGCGGAGATCGCCGAAGTCGCCAAGCCGCTGTGGCTCGGGCTCGATCGCGACCAATGGGGCCTGGATCACGGCGCCTGGAGCGTGCTTGCCCATCTCTACCCGAACGCCGACGTGCCGGTGGTGCAGCTATCGATCAACGGGCTGAAGCCGCTCGAGTATCACGTCGAGCTCGGCGCGAAGCTCGCACCGCTGCGCGATCGCGGGATGCTGATCCTCGCGAGCGGCAACGTCGTGCACAACCTGCGTCGCATCGACCGCAATCTGCCGGAATTCGGCTTCGACTGGGCACAGCGCTTCGACGACGCGGTGTGCGGGATCATGGAATCGGATCCGTCGCGGATCCTGTCGGTGCTCCAGCATGCCGATTTCGACGAAGCGGTGCCGACGCCGGATCATTTCATTCCGCTGCTCTACGTGGCAGGACTCGCAAGCGAAGCGCAGCGTGCAAAGGCCGTGCTGCGCGGCTATTCGCTCGGCTCGCTATCGATGACGGCGTATGCGATCGGCTTCGAGATGCCGGCGGGCTGCACAGGCGCCGCGGCCGCTTCGCTTCCCGGCGGCGTGCCGCCGGACCAGACGAACACCTGACCGCTCACACGGCCTGCGTTCCCGACAACTGGAACGGCAGTCCGACTCCGTGCTCCAGCGCGACGCGGTAGGTGGCAATGGCGGCCGCAACGTCCTGCAGGCCGGTGCCGGTGGAATCGAAGACGATAACCTCGTCGCTGCCAGCGCGGGCGCGCTTGCGCCCTGCAACCACCTCGCCAAGTTCGGCATGCACCTCGCCTCTCGACATCGCGCCGGCTGCGATGGCGTGATGCAGATCGCCGATCGAGCACGCCTGCTCCGTGGAGTCGGTCACCACAGTGGCCTCCGCCATCAACCGAGGGTCGATCTCCTGCTTGTCCTCGCTGTCGGCGCCCACGGCGGCGATGAAAGTGCCGGGCCGCACCATTTCCCGCGTGAGCAACGGGCGTGTTGCCGTCGTGACGGTGACGATGATCCTGCTCTCGCGCGCGGCGCTCGCCAGGTCGGCGGTCGCCTCGATGCGGATTGCGGACTCTTTCCTGAAACGGCGTGCAAAAGCCGCCGCCTTGTCGGTGTCCTGGTCGTGGGCCAGCACGCGCGTCGGCTTTCGCACACAAAGGATGGCGCGCAACTGCGCGGCAGCCTGGCCGCCGCAGCCGCACAGCAGAAGGCTTTCGCATTCGGCAAGCGCAAAGAGCCTCGCGGCGACGGCGCTCGCAGCCGCGGTGCGAAGCGCAGTGATCGAGATCGAGTCCATGATCGCGAGCGGCACTCCGTTCGATGCGTCGAAAAGGACGACCACCCCTTGAATGGTCGGCAGCGCGAGTCGCCTCGGGTTGTGCGGGAAATTCGCATTCAGCTTCGCCGCGAAGTACGAACGGTCCGCGGCAAGCAGCCCGGCCTTGACGTGAAAGCCGCCCTCGCCCGCATGCAACCCGAGGATCGCGGAGGACGGCACTTTGCCTTCGCCGTGCTGCCGGAACGCATTCTCGATCGCGTCGATGCAGACTTCGGGGGTGAGCAGGCGCTCGACGTCGGTGCGGGAAAACAGCAGGGTTGCACCGGCGTGGCCGCTGGCGCTGGATGGTTCGTGCATGCGTCGACTCCTCCCGGGAGGGAATGGAGCAGTGCTTGGACGAACCGTCTTTCGGACCGGGTGCCTGCGTTCGACCCGGCTAGGGAGCGCGGATGCGACTTCCTACGCCGCGGAACCTACCGCCCCCGAGCGCCGTTCGTCAATGCCGCGAGCGTCTCGAGGAGGCTCGGAATCGGGAAAGGCTTCTGCAGGGTCGCATCGACTCCGATCAGCTCCGCGGCGGCGAGATAGTCGAGGGTCGCATGCCGCCCTCCGCCGGAGACCACGATGATCCGCGTTTGCGGCGATCGCTCGCGCACGGTGCCGATCAACTCGAAGCCGTCGGTCTCCGGCATGAAGATGTCGGTGATCAGAAAAAGCGGCGGGCGCTCGTTCAGCAGCGCCATCGCGACACGGCCGTTGGAGGCCTCGCGCACGGTGTAGCCAGCAAGCTCCAGCGCGACCTTCAACGCCAGCCGCTGGTCCCCGTCATCCTCGACGAGAATGATCATGCGCGCGCGCAAATCTATTGCAACGGCGGATCGGACGCCGGCGCCTGCTCGAGGATGTCGAGCGAGTCGACGCCGTGCATCGTGTCGCGCGCCATCAAAGCCTTGAACGCCTCATGCAGGTAGGCAAGCTTCTGCTCCATGTCGAGGAGCTGGAAATCCGCATCCGGCAACGGACGAAAGACGAACTGGGTCATCGGCGGAACGAGTCTAGGCCGCTGTTGGTGGGAGCGATAGTCGCGGGGATTGACGACTTCGTGTAGCGGCGCCGCCACGGAAAGTCGCAGCGCAGCGATTGCCGCTGTCGTCGCGAGCGATAATCGCGCCATGCCTCTTCATATCGGTATCGCCGCCTGCTCCGCCGAGGGCGCGGCCCTCTGCTATCGCACCATCTGCACCGAAGGCCCGGCGCTGCTGGGCCGCGCGCACGATCATCCGGAGGTCTCGGTGCATACGCCGTCGCTGCCGCAGTACATGGAACCGATCTACCGCGGCGATTGGCAGAGCGTTGCCGAGCTGATGCTCGCTTCGGCGCAGAAGCTGCAGAGGATCGGCGCCGACTTCGTCATCTGCCCGGACAACACGATCCACCAGGCGTTTCCGCTCGTGGCACCGCGCTCGCCGCTTCCCTGGCTGCATATCGCGCAAGTGGTCGCCGCCGAGGCGACCGCGCGCGGCTTCCGGTGCCCCGGGCTGCTAGGCACCAGGTGGCTGGTGCAAAGCGACGTCTATCCGGCGCACTACGTACGTCCCGATGCGGCCGAGCGGGAGGAGTTGAACCGCATCATCATGGACGAGTTGGTGTGCGGGATCTTCAGGCCGGAAGCACTCGCATTTCACCAGCGGCTCATCGAGCGCATGAAGGCCGCCGGGTGCGATGCAGTCGTCCTCGGATGCACCGAGATCCCGCTCCTCGTCGACGATTCGAGTTCGCCGCTCCCGACGCTCGATTCGACGAGGCTGCTCGCGCGCGCCGCTCTGCGCAGGGCGCTCGCGAACAAGTAGCGGTCTGGGCCTAGCTTAAGCCCC